>NZ_JBHTLK010000012.1:0-63034 GCF_042678885.1 Saccharothrix hoggarensis | reverse complement strand
GGGCGGCTGCCGGGCGGGCGGCGCAGGCGGTCGCCACGTGCCGGTCGGCCGACCTCGACGTCCGGTTCGGCGCCGTCGGCGGCGCGGCGGGCACGACGTACCGGGAGGTCGTCCTCACCAACCGGAGCCCGTACCGGTGCGTGCTGCGCGGCTTCCCCGGAGTGTCCTATGTGGACGCCAACGGCGACCAGGTCGGCGCCGCCGCCGTGCGGTCCGGCGACCGCGGCCCGCTGCTGACCCTGCCGCACGGCGCCACGGCCACGTCGGACGTCGGGTTCGCCCAGGTCGACAACTTCGACCCGGACGCGTGCCGCAAGACGCCCGTGTGGGGCATCCGGGTGTACCCGCCGGACGAGACCGTGCCGCTGTACCTGCCGCTGGCGGACCAGCACGGCTGCGCGGGCGACGTCAGCCCGTTCGGGAATCACCTGACCGCCGCGAGCGTGCGGAGCTGAGCGCGGACCCACTCGGCCACCGCGGGGGCGTCCGGTGTGTCCACTAGGGACTGGCTGATCACCGGCAGCCCGCCGCGCATCCGGTGGGCGTCGGCCGTCATGACACCGAGGTCGGCGCCCACCAGGGGCGCGAGGTCCGTCTTGTTGATCACGAGCAGGTCGGCGGTCGTCACGCCGGGGCCGCCCTTGCGCGGCACCTTGTCGCCGCCCGCCACGTCCACCACGAAGATCTGCCGGTCCACCAGCCCGCGGCTGAACACGGCGGTCAGGTTGTCGCCGCCGCTCTCGATGATCACCAACTCCAGCCCGTCGACGCGGTGCTCCAGCAGCTCCACCGCGTCGAGGTTGGCCGTGATGTCGTCGCGGATCGCGGTGTGCGGGCACGCGCCCGTCTGCACGGCCTCGATCCGGTCGACGTCGAGCACCCCGGCGGCGCGCAGGAAGTCGGCGTCCTCGGTGGTGTAGATGTCGTTGGTGACGACGGCGAGGTTGACGCCGCCGCCGGCGGGATCGCGCAGCGCCCGGCACAGCGCGGCCGTCAGCGCGGTCTTGCCGCTGCCGACCGGTCCGCCGATGCCGAGGCGGACGGCGCGGTGGGCGTGCGGGCGCCCGTGGCCGGGCCCGTGGTCGTGGTCGTGGTCGTGGTCGTGGTCGTGGTCGTAGGGATCGTGGGGGTCGTGACCTGGGTCGGTGGGGTCGAAGTTCACCGGGTGCACGTGGTCAGCTGACAAAGAGACGCACCTCTTCTCGGTGGCGGCGGTCGTGCGACTCGGCCAGCAGGTCGAGGCCCGGCGCGCCGGGGGCGGGCAGGTCTTCGGGCGGGGTGTCGGCGTGGTCGGCGGCCGCGGCGGCGACGGCGTCGATCTCGGGCGCGAGCCGGGCCAGGACGGCGTTCACGCCGAACGGGTCGAGGCCGAGGAGCCGGATCGCGCCGGTCGCCGGGCCCGTCACCGCGTGGTACGCCACGGTCTGCGCGGCCTCGAACGGGTCACCCACGAGCGTGCCGACGATCACCGGGTGGTGCGGTCTCGGCGTCACGCGCAGCAGCTCCGCCAACGCGGGCGACGGCCACGCCAGCCGGGCCGCCCGCGCGATGCCGCGCCCCTGCACGCGGGAGGCGTTGCGCTGCGCGGGCGACGGCGTGCGGGCGTCCAGCTCGACGTCCAGCTCCGCGTACCGGCCGCGGGTGGCGGCCGACGCGAACACCGCGCCCAGCGCGCCCGCCGTGCGCAGCCTGCCGACCAGGAACGACCGCAGCCCGGCCTCGTCCGTGACGAGCCGGCGGGCGACGGCCTCCTCCAGCCCGCCCGAGTGCGCGTGACCGCCGCCGGGGAAGCGGGAGTCCGCGAGCATCAGCGCCGCGAGGTTCATCAGAACAGGAAGTAGCGCTGGGCCATCGGCAGCTCCGCCACCGGCCGCGGTTCGACCAGCTCGCCGTCGATGCGCACGGCGAAGCTGTCCGGGTCCACCCTGACGTGCGGCATGGCGTCGTTGAGGACCATGTCGGCCTTGGTGACGCCCCGCGTGTCGCCGACCGGCACCAGCGGCCGCGCCAGCCGCAGCACGTCCGCCAGGTCCGCGTCGACCGCCTGCCGCGACACGAAGTGCACGCTGCTCCGCGCCGCCGAGTGCGCGCCGAACATGGGCCGCGCGAACACGGGCTGCGGGGTGGGGATGGACGCGTTCGCGTCACCCATCGCGGCGTGCGCGATGAACCCGCCCTTCAGCACGAGCGCCGGCCGCACGCCGAAGAACTTCGGCTCCCACAGCACCAGGTCGGCGAGCTTGCCGACCTCCACCGACCCCACCTCGTGGTCGATGCCGTGCGCGATGGCCGGGTTGATCGTGTACTTGGCCACGTACCGGCGGGCGCGCAGGTTGTCCGGCAGCTCGCCGCGGACGCGCTGCATCACGTGCGCGGTCTGCCAGGTCCGGATGATCACCTCGCCGACCCGTCCCATCGCCTGCGAGTCGGAGCTGATCATGGAGATGGCGCCCAGGTCGTGGAGGATGTCCTCGGCGGCGATCGTGGTCGGCCGGATGCGGCTCTCGGCGAACGCCAAGTCCTCCGGCACCGACGGGTTGAGGTGGTGGCACACCATCAGCATGTCGAGGTGCTCTTCGAGCGTGTTGACGGTGTGCGGGCGGGTCGGGTTGGTCGAGGACGGCAGCACGTTCGGCTCGGACACCACCTGGATGATGTCCGGCGCGTGGCCGCCGCCCGCGCCCTCCGAGTGGTAGGCGTTGATCGACCGCCCGGCGATGGCGTCCAATGTGGACTCGAGGAAGCCGGCCTCGTTCAACGTGTCGGTGTGGATCGCGACCTGCACGCCGGACTCGTCGGCGACCCGCAGGCACGCGTCGACCGCGGCGGGCGTGGTGCCCCAGTCCTCGTGCAGCTTGAACCCGCCCGCGCCGCCGCGCAGCTGCTCCCGCAACGCGTCCTCGCGGGTGGTGTTGCCCTTGCCGAGCAGCAGCACGTTCACCGGCATGTGGTCCATCGACGCGAGCATCCGGCCCAGGTTCCACGAGCCGGGCGTGACCGTGGTGGCCTTCGTGCCCTCGGCCGGACCGGTGCCGCCACCGATCAGCGTGGTCAGGCCGGACGCGATCGCCGTGTCCACGATCTGCGGGCAGATGAAGTGGACGTGGCAGTCGATGCCGCCGGCGGTGAGGATCTTGCCGTTGCCGCTCACCACCTCCGTGCCGGGGCCGATGACGAGCGCCGGGTCCACGCCGTCCATGGTGTCGGGGTTGCCCGCCTTGCCGATGCCGACGATCCGGCCGTCGCGCACGCCGACGTCCGCCTTCACCACGCCCCAGTGGTCGAGCACGACCGCGCCCGTGACGACGAG
Organism: Saccharothrix hoggarensis; assembly: GCF_042678885.1. Classification (GTDB taxonomy): domain Bacteria; phylum Actinomycetota; class Actinomycetes; order Mycobacteriales; family Pseudonocardiaceae; genus Actinosynnema; species Actinosynnema hoggarensis. Next base: position 59,724 of record NZ_JBHTLK010000012.1, on the reverse strand, counting down.
GTCCGGCGCGCCCTCGGCGCGGGTCGCCACGCCCTGGCCCATCGACTCGCGGACGACCTTGCCGCCGCCGAAGATCACCTCGTCGCCCGCGCCCGCGCCGCGGCTGCGGTCCTCGGTGACCTCGATCAGCAGGTCGGTGTCGGCGAGCCGGATGCGGTCGCCCGTGGTGGGGCCGAGCAGCTCGGCGTACCGGCGGCGGCTGACGCGCGTCACCGGTCCAGGTCTCCCGCCCACTCCGGCCGCAGGCCCGGCACGCGGCGCGCGCCGGCCAGCGGGACCAGGGTGACCTCGCGCTCGACCCCCGGTTCGAACCGCACCGCCGTGCCCGCGGGGACGTCCAGCCGCTTGCCCCACGCGGCCTCGCGGTCGAACTCCAGCCCCGGGTTGACCGCGGCGAAGTGGTAGTGCGACCCGACCTGCACCGGGCGGTCGGCGGCGTTGACCACGACCAGCGTGGTGCGCGGCCGTCCGGGGTTCAGCTCGACCGGCTCGTCGCCGGTGATGATCTCGCCAGGGCGCATCGGCCGCTCCTCTGCCTCGGGCTTCACACGATCGGGTCGTGCACGGTCACGAGCTTGGTGCCGTCCGGGAACGTGGCCTCCACCTGCACGGACTCGATCATCTCCGGCACGCCGTCGAGGACCTGGGCGCGCGAGAGGACGCGCCGGCCGCTGTCCATCAGCTCGCTGACCGAACGGCCGTCCCGCGCGCCTTCGAGCACGTGGTCGGTGATCAGGGCGACCGCCTCGGGGTAGTTCAGGGTGACGCCGCGGTCCAGCCGCCTGCGCGCGACGTCGGCCGCCACGTGGACCAGCAACTTGTCCCGCTCGTGCGGCGTCAGGTGCATGTCGGTGGTCTACCACGGGAAACGCCGCGAACCCCGAGCCGAAACACGGCCTTAACGAGCCGTCACAAGGCCGTGGCCCCGGCCGGGTCTGAATCGGTTCCTTGATCGTGACCGACGACACGCGTGGCCGTGATTGCCGGCGCGGGTCCGGGGGAGCAAGGTTTCTTCAACTCTTTACTTTCGCCGAGAAGGAGCGCACAGCGTGGTGCAGACCGACGACGACGGTTTCCGGCCGGGTCTCGAGGGCGTGGTGGCCTTCCGCACCGAGATCGCCGAACCGGATCGCGACGGTGGCGCGCTGCGCTACCGCGGCGTGGACATCGAGGACCTGGCGGGCCAGGTCACGTTCGGCAACGTGTGGGCGTTGCTGGTGGACGGCCGCTTCGGCGCCGGGCTGCCGCCCGCCGAGCCGTTCCCCATCCCCGTGCACACCGGTGACGTGCGGGTGGACGTGCAGGCGGCGCTGGCCATGGTCGCGCCGATCTGGGGCTACCAGCCGCTGCTGGACATCACCGACGAGCAGGCGCGCGAGCAACTGGCGCGGGCGTCCGTCATGGCCCTGTCGTACGCGGCGCAGTCCGCGCGGGGCATCGGGCGGCCCGCCGTGCCGCAGCGGCGCATCGACGAGTGCACCACCATCACCGAGCGGTTCCTGACCCGCTGGCGCGGCGAGCCCGACCCGGCGCACGTCAAGGCGCTCGACGCGTACTGGGTGTCGGCCGCCGAGCACGGCCTGAACGCGTCCACGTTCACCGCGCGCGTCATCGCCTCCACGGGCGCGGACGTCGCGGCGGCCATGTCGGGCGCGATCGGGGCCATGTCCGGCCCGCTGCACGGCGGCGCGCCCGCCCGGGTGCTGCCGATGATCGAGGAGGTCGAGCGGACCGGCGACGCGCGCGGGTTCGTGAAGGGCGTCCTCGACCGGGGCGAGCGGCTGATGGGCTTCGGCCACCGGGTGTACCGGGCGGAGGACCCGCGGGCACGGGTGCTGCGGCGGACGTGCCTGGAGCTGGGCGCCACCCGGTACGAGGCGGCGAACGCGCTGGAGCAGGCGGCGCTGGCCGAGCTGCGGGAGCGGCGGCCGGACCGGGCGATCGAGACGAACGTCGAGTTCTGGGCCGCGGTGATCCTGGACTTCGCGCAGGTGCCGCCGCACATGATGCCCGCGATGTTCACCTGCGCCCGGACCGCCGGGTGGTCGGCGCACATCCTGGAGCAGAAGCGCACCGGCCGGCTCGTCCGGCCGTCCGCGTCGTACGTCGGCCCGAAGCCGCGCAAGCCGTCCGAGGTGGAGGGCTGGGCGCACATCGCCTGACCCGCCGCGGCCCGGTGACCAGCGTGGACGTGACGTTCCCGCTGGTCACCGCCATGCCGTCGGCCTCGGCCGGCACGGCCCGCGCCCTCCGCCGCTCCCCGTCCCGGCCCAACGGTCGGGTGTGGACTGTCCACAGCGCCCGCCCCGGTGTCCGCTCTCCGGACGTGACCAGCGACACCCGGTTGTCACTGTCCGGCCACGCGGCTGCAACACTGAGGCACCCGGCAACGGCGCCGGTCGTGCCGACCCCCTCCCCGTAACCGGAGGCTTCGCGATGACCCAGACCGCCGACCCGACCTCGTTGGTCCTGCCCTCCGACCTCCTGCCGTCCGACGGCCGGTTCGGGTGCGGGCCCTCCAAGGTCCGTCCCGAGGCCCTGGCGGCCCTCGCGGCCGAGGGCGCCGCGCTGATGGGCACCTCCCACCGGCAGAAGCCGGTGAAGTCCCTGGTCGGCTCGGTGCGCGCCGGGCTCCGGGACCTGTTCTCCCTCCCCGAGGGCTACGAGGTCGTCCTCGGCAACGGCGGCACCACCGCGTTCTGGGACGCCGCCGCGTTCGGCCTGGTGCGCGAGCGCGCCCAGCACTTCACCTACGGCGAGTTCTCGTCGAAGTTCGCCAAGGTCACGTCCGACGCGCCGTTCCTCGGTGACTCGATCGTGGTCAAGGCCGACCCGGGCAGCGCGCCCGAGATCACCTACGCCGAGGGCGCCGACCTGGTCGGCTGGGCGCACAACGAGACGTCGACCGGTGTCGCCGTGCCCGTCTCCCGGCCCGCCGGCTCCGACGGCGCGCTCGTCGCCATCGACGCCACCTCCGGCGCGGGCGGCCTGCCGGTCGACGCGGCGGACTACGACGTCTACTACTTCGCGCCGCAGAAGTGCTTCGCCTCCGACGGCGGGCTCTGGATCGCGCTGATGTCGCCCGCCGCGCTGGAGCGCGTCGCGGAGATCGGCGCGTCGGGCCGCTGGGTGCCGGAGTTCCTGTCGCTCACCACGGCGCTGGACAACTCCACCAAGGACCAGACGTACAACACGCCGTCGCTGGCGACGTTGTTCCTGCTGAACAACCAGATCGAGTGGATCTTGGGCAACGGCGGCCTGTCCTGGGCCGTCGAGCGCACCGCCGACTCGTCGTCGCGCCTGTACTCGTGGGCCGAGTCCACCTCGTACACGGCGCCGTACGTGGCCGACCCGGCCCACCGCTCGCAGGTCGTCGGCACCATCGACTTCGACGACTCGGTGGACGCCGCGGTGGTCGCGAAGGTGCTGCGCGCCAACGGGATCGTGGACGTCGAGCCGTACCGCAAGCTGGGCCGCAACCAGCTGCGCGTGGCGATGTTCCCGGCGGTCGAGCCGGCCGACGTGAGCACGCTGACCAAGGCCGTCGACTGGGTCGTCTCCCAGCTCTGACCTCTGTCCGTCGACCGGTGTGGGGCCGTCCCGTTCTCGGGGCGGCCCCACACCCGTTCCGGGCGCCGCTGCGGGAGGCCGCACCCGGCGTCGCCGCTCGCCGTCCTCGGCGGGGAGCCGCCGGGAGCACCCGGATGATCACTGACCGTGACCCGCCCGGCCCGTGGCGCGGCCCGGTCGGCGGCGCCGCGTCGGCGCAGGTCAGGCCGGACGGCGCGGCCGTCGTCGGACGGCGCGCAGGTCGCGGAGGTGAACCTTCCGGTAACGGACGTGCGGACACCGCCGACATACGGCAAGATCACACGAAGATATCGATGAACACGGCGCGTCTCCCCCGTCAAGGCGGCACGCCGCATTACCGTGAGTACCTGGCGAGGTGAGTGATCCGGGAGGCCATGATGCGAGCGTTGCGAGTCATCGGGCTCGAAGACGACGGCAAGTCCGTCATCCTCGAGGACCCGGATCGCGGCGAGCGCTTCGTGCTGCCCGCTGACGAACGGCTGCGCGCGGCGGCGCGCGGCGACCTCACCCGGCTCGGCCAGATCGAGATCGAGGTCGAGAGCCAGATGCGGCCGCGGGAGATCCAGGCGCGCATCCGCGCCGGCGAGTCCGTCGCGCAGGTCGCGGCGGCGGCGGGCCTGCCCGCCCACCGGGTCGAGCGGTACGCGTACCCGGTGCTCCTGGAGCGGTCCCGCACGGCGGAGCTCGCGCAGCGCGCCCACCCCGTCCGCGAGGACGGGCCGGACGTGCAGACGCTCGGCGAGGTCGTGGCGCACTCCTTCGGGCTGCGCGGCCAGGACTACGCGGACGTGAGCTGGGACTCGTGGCGCGGCGAGGACGGCCGGTGGGTCGTCCAGCTGCACTGGACCGCGGGCCGGTCGGACAACCTGGCGCACTGGGCGTTCCACCCCGGCGCGCACGGCGGCACGGTGACCGCGTTGGATGACGGGGCCATGGAGCTCATGGACCCGAACCCCAACCGGACGCTGCGCACGGTCCGCCCGGTGACGCAGCTGGCCCGGCAGGCGCTGGAGCTGGAGAAGGAGGCGGAGCCGGAGATCCTCGCCCGCGAGGAGCCGACCCCGCCGCCACCGCCCCCGGCGCAGGAGCCGCTGCCCGTGGTGGAGGCGGAGCCCGTGCCGGTCCCCGTGCCCGTGGCCGAGGAGCCGCCCGCGCCGGCGCCGCAGCAGCCGGCGGCCGGTGGCAAGCAGCCGCCTGCCCGCAAGGACGCGCCGCCGAAGCGCGGCAAGAAGAACCACCCGATCGTGCCGTCGTGGGAGGACGTCCTGCTGGGCGTCCGCTCCAACCGGGGCTGAACAGGGCTGTCGACAAGGGCCTCCGCGCAAGCGGGGGCCCTTGTCGCGTGGTCGTGCTCATGACCCGCCAACCCGGGACCGCCGAGGAGCACGGGCAAGGGGCGAGCGGCTGCGCCGGGCGTGAGGGGGAACCGGGGTCGGCCCGGGCACGTCGACAGGGAACCGGGGCCGCCCGCTCCGACGTCCGCGCGGCGTGATCACGAGAGGTCGAGGCCATGAGGCGAGGCACGAGGCGGCACGGCGTGGCGGCGGCCGTGGGCGGAGCGGTCGGCCTCGGCTGGTGGCTGTACTTCCGGGTGCCCGAGGAGGTGTGCACGCCGACCTCGTACGGGTGCGGGTTCATCGCCGTGGTGCTGCTGCCGCTGCTGCCGTTCGTGAGCTGGCTGGCGGCGTGGGCCGCGCTGCGCCGGCTGCGCGTCGACCGGCCCGGCATCACCGCCGCGGCCGGGCTCCTGGTGGCGCTGCTCGTCGTCGCGGTCGTCACGGTGATCGACACCAAGCGGCTCTACACCGGCCCGGACGTGCCCGGGTACCTGTCGTTGACGGCGATGGGCGCGCTGTCGTTCCTGGTCGGAGCGCTGCTCACGCACCAGCGGGTTTACCGCGAGTGATCAAGCGGGTACTCGGCCGCCATGCTGGGACGAGTGGTCGTCGGGGCCGTGCTGGGCGCCGTCCTCGGCGCGACGTGGTGGGGCGTGCGCGAGCTGATCGCGTCCGGGGCCGTCTGCTCCAAGGACGACTGGGACTGCCTGGCCATGGGCCTGTTCGCGATGCCGGTGAGCCTGGTCGTCGGACTGCTCGTCGCGTGGGTCGTGCTGCGGGCCGCCCGGCAGGACCGGCCGCTCGGGTACGCGGCGGTCGGCGTGACGTTCACCGCCGTGCTCACCCTGCTGACGGTGTGGGTGTCCGTGCCCGCCGGGTCGGTCTGGGCGGGCGTCATCGGGTTCGTGCTGGCCGCGCCGGTGACAGCGCGGCACCCGGTCGGCCACACTGCTGCCCGTGACTGACACCCCGCGCCGCACGGCGGGCGGCTTCGCGCTGAAGGTGCTCCTGCGCGTCGTCGTGTCGGCCGCCGTGGGCGCCGCGCTGCTGCTCGCGTGGATCCAGGCCTACCAGGCCGGTGTGCTCGACCGGGTGGCCAACGACACCAGCCTGGGCGAGTTCGTCCTGCTCGTCGTCGTCGGGCTGCCGGTCGCGCTGCTGGTGAGCGCGTTGCTGGCGGGGCCGCTGCTGTGGCTGCTGAAGGTCCGGCCGGTGTGGCCGATCGTGCTGATCGGGCCGATCCTGCTGGGCCTCGCGCACTGGTTCAAGCTGCCCGAGGAGTTCTCCGGGCTCGGCGACAGGTGGACCGTGCTGGTCCTGCTCGCCGGCGCGAGCTACGGCCTGGCCGGGCTGCTCACCGCGCCCACCCTCCTGCGCCGGAAGTAGTCACCCCGGCTGCGGCACGGCGTCCAGCAGCGCCTCGTCGAACCCCTCGAACCGGCACCACCCGGCCGCCTCCGCACGGCTGATCGGCCGCGCGCCCTCGGGCCGCGCGCCGCCGACCACCTCCCAGCCGTCCGGCGCGAGCAGTTCCAGCCGCCCGCCGCGCACCGCCAGCAGCCTGCCGCGCGGGAACGCCATCGTCGGCTCGGCCCGCAGGAACCGCACCTCCACCTTGACCTCCACCTATGTCGAGCTTGCAGGGTCGGACGGGGGAAAACCGGATGCCGATCGTCGGTCCACCTTCGTACCGTCAGGGTGGACCGGAGGGGGACTCGTGTCTGAAGAACGTACTTCCACGGCCGCGACGCTGCGCAGGCTGTGGCCGTACCTGAAACCCGTGCGCGGGCCGGTGGGGTTGGCCATGGCGGCCACCATGCTGGCGATGATGTGCGGTCTCGGCATCCCGCTGATCACGCAGCGGATCGTGGACGGCCCGATCGCCGACCGCGACCTGGGCGCGTTGCCGCTGCTCGTCGGCGTCGTCGTGCTGCTCGGCTGCGCGGAGGCCGCGCTGTTCTACGCCCGCCGCAAGCTGATCGCCGGGCCGGCGTCGGACGTCGAGGCGCGCATGCGGGCCGAGCTGTACCACCACCTGCAGGACCTGCAGGTGGCCTTCCACGACCGCTACCAGTCGGGGCAGCTGCTGTCCCGCGCCACCACCGACCTGACCCAGGTGCGGCGGTTCGTCGGCTTCGCCGTGATCTTCCTGGTCGTCAACACCCTGGTCGTGCTGACCGGCCTGGGCGTCCTGTTCGCGCTGTCGCCCGCGCTGGGCCTGATCGTGCTGGCGAGCACCCTGCCGCTGCTGGCGCTGTCCTACCTGTTCGAGTCCAAGTTCAAGGTCGTCGCGCGCCGGGCGCAGGACCAGTCCGGCGACCTCACGACCGTCGTCGAGGAGTCGGTGCTGGGCATCCGGGTCCTCAAGGCGTTCGGCCGCGGACCGCACCTGACCAGGCGCTTCCTGCGGCAGGCGCGGGAGCTGCGGGACACCGAGCTGGCCAAGGTGCGGATCTTCGCCGCCCTGTGGGCGGTGCTGATCGTGCTGCCCGAGCTGGGCATCGCGGGCCAGCTGGCGTTCGGCTCGATCGGCATCGCGAACGGCACGGTCACCGTCGGCACCCTCGTCGCGGCCATCACGGTGAGTGCTTACCTGCGCTGGCCGATTGACTCGATCGGGTGGTTGTTGGCGGAGACGAACTCGACCGCGTCCGCGCTGGAGCGGTACTTCGAGGTGATCGACGCCGAGGTGACCGTGACCAACCCGGCGAACCCGAGGCCGCCCGTCACGCCGGTGCGCGGGCACGTCCGGTTCGAGGGCGTCCGCTACCGGCACCCCGGCGCCGAGCACGAGGTGCTGCGCGGCGTCGACCTGGACATCCGGCCCGGCGAGACGGTGGCGCTCGTCGGCGCGACCGGCTCGGGCAAGACCACCGTCACCGCGCTCGTGCCGCGCCTGGCGGACGTCACCGGCGGCCGCGTCACCCTCGACGGCGTCGACGTGCGCGAACTCGACCTCGGCGAGCTGCGCCGGGTCGTCGGCACGGCGTTCGAGGAGCCGATCCTGTTCTCCGCGAGCGTCACCGAGAACGTGGCGCTCGGCGCGCGGGACGTCGGGGAGGAACGGGTCCGCGAGGCGTTGAAGGTCGCGCGGGCCGACGAGTTCGTGAACGCCCTGCCGTGGGGCCTGGACACCCGGATCGGCGAGCAGGGCCTGTCGCTGTCCGGCGGGCAGCGGCAGCGGCTCGCGCTGGCGCGGGCGGTCGCCGGGCACCCGGCGGTGCTGGTCCTCGACGACCCGCTGTCGGCGCTCGACGTGCACACCGAGGCGGAGGTGGAGGCCGCGCTGCGGCGCGTGCTGAAGGACGTCACGGCGCTCGTCGTCGCGCACCGGCCCAGCACCGTCCAGCTGGCCGACCGGGTGGCGATGCTCGTCGACGGCCGGATCGCCGCGACCGGCACGCACGCGGAGCTGCTGGCCGACAACGAGGACTACCGGAACCTGCTGGCCACGATGGACGACGAGGAGGTGGCGGCGTGACGACCACCGAACCGCAGCCGACGACCGGCGAGGAGGCGTGGCGCGGCGTCGCCGCCGAGGACGTCGAGGACGTCGACCGCGCCACCGGCGTGAAGCTGCAGGCCCGGTCGCGGCGGCTGCTCGGCGAGCTGCTGCGGCCCCACACCAGGGCCGCGGTGCTGGCGCTGGTGATCGTGGTGGCGGAGAACCTGGTCAACCTGGCCGGTCCGCTGCTGATCGCGGCGGCCATCGACGCCGGGGTGCCCGCCGCGCTGGACGGCCGGCCGGACACCCTGGCGTGGTGCGTCGGCGGGTACGTGGCGGCGGCGATCTCGGCGACGCTGCTGCGCTGGTCGTTCGTCCGGCTCACCGGCCGGATCGGCCAGGACGTGCTGCTGGTGCTGCGGGAACGCGTGTTCCGGCACGTGCAGCGGCTGTCCGTCTCGTTCCACGAGAAGTACACGTCCGGCAAGGTCATCTCCCGCCTGACCAGCGACGTCGATTCGTTGCAGGACCTCCTGGAAGAGGGCCTGGACGGGTTCTTCACGTCGATGCTGTCGCTGCTCGGCATCTCCGCGGTGCTGCTGTACCTCGACGTGCCGCTGGCGCTGGTGGTGCTGTCCGGGTTCGTGCCGCTGGTCCTGCTGACCCGCTGGTTCCGCCGCCGCTCCGGCCGCGCCTACCGGCACACCCGCGGCGCGATCGCGAAGATCATCGTGCAGTTCGTGGAGACCATGAACGGCATCCGCGCGGTGCAGGCGTTCCGCCGGGAGCGCCGCAACGAGCAGATCATGGGCGAGCTGAACGGCCGGTTCCGGGACGCCAACACCGACGCGATGGGCGTCATGGCCGCGTTCACGTCCCTCGTCCGGGTGATCGGCAACCTGTCGTTGGCGATCATCCTCGCGTGGGGCGCCCTGCGGGTCGCGGACGGGCAGCTGGAGCTGGGCGTGCTGGCCGCGTTCACCCTGTACGTGCGCCGGTTCTACGACCCGTTCGACCAGCTCGCGATGTTCGCCAACGCGTACGCGTCCGCGACGGCGGCGCTGGAGAAGATCTCCGGCCTGCTGGAGGAGGAGCCGGACGTGCGGGAACCCGAGGAGCCGACGCCGCTCGGCGACGTGCGCGGCGCGGTCCGCTTCGACCGGGTCGGCTTCCGGTACTCGGACACGACACCGGTGGTGCTGCCGCCGTTCGACCTGAGCGTGCCCGCCGGGCAGACCGTGGCGCTGGTCGGCTCGACCGGCGCGGGCAAGTCCACGCTGGCCAAGCTGGTGGCCCGGTTCTACGACCCGACGACGGGGGCGGTGCTGCTCGACGGGGTCGACCTGCGGTCCGTGGCGGACGAGGACCTGCGGCGCGCGGTCGTCATGGTGACGCAGGAGAACTTCCTGTTCGACGGGTCGGTGCTGGACAACATCGCGCTCGGCCGGCCGTCCGCGACGCGGGACGAGGTCGAGGCGGCGGCCCGCGCGGTCGGCGCGGACGCGTTCGTCCGGACGCTGCCCGAGGGCTACGACACCGACGTGCGCAAGCGCGGCGGGCGGCTCTCGGCCGGGCAGCGGCAGATGGTGGCGTTCGCGCGGGCGTTCCTGGCCGACCCGGCGGTGCTGGTGCTGGACGAGGCCACGTCGAGCCTCGACGTGCCGACCGAGCGGGCGGTGCAGGACGCGCTGGAGACCGTGCTGGCCGAGCGGACCGCGTTCATCATCGCCCACCGGCTGTCGACCGTGCTGATCGCCGACCGGGTGCTGGTGCTGGACGGCGGCCTGGTGGTGGAGGACGGCACGCCGGAGGAGCTGATCGGCGGACGTGGCCGGTTCGCCGCCCTGCACACCGCGTGGCGCGACTCGTTGGCGTAGTGGGCGATCCCCGCTGGCCGGCGGCCCCCGTTCGGATCTCCGTTCGGGGCCGCCGGTCTTCGGTCGTCGGTCGTCGGCCGGCGTTCGTAAGCCGTCGGTCAGAGGAGCGTGGTGAGGAGGAGGGAGAGCCAGGCGGCGAAGACACCCGCGACCACGCCGTAGGCGACCCAGCGCCACACGGGCACGTTGCGGGCCAACCACACGGACGGGGCGATGCCGCCGACCACCAGGACGTTCGCCAGCAGCGCGAGCCACTGGCTGGTCTCGCCGAGCCCCACCGACAGGGTGTACACGGTGAACGTGACCACCGCCGCCGTGATCAGGCTGACCGTCAGGCCGGTGCCCCACGGAGTCGGCTCCGGCGGTTCGGTGTCGCCCGTCTCCTCGGTCCCGTCGCCCTCGTCGGACGGCTCGTCGAGCACCTCGACGCTCCCGAGCCCGTCGTCCGCGTCCGCAGTGGGCTCCGGCACGTCCACGGTGACCAGTTCACCGGTCACCGGGTCGGTGTAGCGCACGGGCGTGCCCATGTCGGCGGCCACGCGGCCCGCCAACTGGCGCCCGCGCCTGGTCACGAGGGCGCTCGCCGCGCCGTCGGAGGGCGTGTCGGTGCGCAGCACCGCGTCGGCCACCTTCGCCCACTCGTGCAGCGCGTCGGCGAGCCCGGCGCCGAGCGGGAGGGTGTGCGGGTCGACTTCCCGCTCACCCGCGTCGTCGCGGCCCGCGAGCACAGCCCGGCCGTCCTGGACCCGCAGTTCCACCTACGTCCTCCTCTGCTCGGTGAGAACGTAGCGGTTCAGGCGATCGCGTAGAAGGCGATCGCGCCCGCGGTGGCCACGTTCAGCGAGTCGACGCCCTCCGCCATGGGGATGCGCACGGCCACGTCGGCCGCCGCGATGGCCTCCTCGGTGAGGCCCGGCCCCTCCGACCCGAGCAGCACGGCGACCTTGCGCCCGCGCAGCCCCGCGTCCGCGAGGTTCTTCGAGTCGGCGCGGGGCGTGAGCGCGGCGACCGTGAAACCGTTGTCCCGCAGCAGGTCGAAGCCTTCGGCGAGGTTCGGCAGCACGGTGAACGGCACGCGCAGCACGTGCCCCATCGAGACGCGGACGCTGCGCCGGTACAGCGGGTCGCTGCACCCCGGGCCCAGCAGCAACCCGTCGATGCCGAGCGCGGCGGCGTTGCGGAACAGCGAACCCAGGTTCTCGTGGTCGCCGACGCCTTCGAGCACGGCGAGCCGCCGTGACGACGCGATCAGGTCGGCCGCGGCGGGTTGCGGCGCGCGGTCGGCGGCGGCCAGCACGCCCCGGTTGAGGTGGAAGCCGACCACCTCGGCCATGACCTCCGCCGAGGTGACGTAGGCGGGCGCCGGGAGGTCGCCCAGGGCCTCGATCCGGCGGCGCACGCCGAGGAGCCCTCGGACCGGGTACGGCGACGTCAGGAGGCGTTCGACGACCACCACGCCCTCGGCGATCACCAGCCCCCGGCCGCCGGGGCGGTCCGGTCGGCGGTCCGCGGTCGACAGGTCGCGGAAGTCGTCCAGCCTGGGGTCCGCCGGGTCGTCGATCTCGATCACGCCCGCAGTGTCCCACCTTCAGGGAAAGTGAACTCTCCTCACAAGTTTCCGGACGGGCGCACATGCCCCACAACCAGCATCTTCTCGCTGATTGTTACCGCCATGTGACAGAGAGCACCGATTTGGGCGCTGGCGGGCAGGTGGTTGCTGTGTCACGGTTGGCCTCCGCTAAGCCCGCCGGAGCAGCCCTTACCGATTGGGAGGCGGCATGGGTACGGATGTGTCCAGTCGGACGTTCACCAGAGAGGACCGCCAGCGCTATCGCGAGCGCATGCAGCGGTGCATGGACGCGCTGGGAACCATGCTGGTGGAGGACAGTTTCTCCTTCCCGCGGCAGCAGATGGGGCTGGAGATCGAGCTGAACCTCGTCAACGCCGACGGTCGGCCGGCGATGGCCAACAACGAGGTGCTGGAGAAGATCGACGACCCGTCGTTCACGCTCGAACTCGGCCAGCACAACCTGGAGGTCAACGTCCCGCCGCGCGAACTCGCCGGCGACGAGACGCTGGACCTGGAACGGGAACTCGTGTCGACGCTCGCGTCGGCCGACGACAAGGCCCACGACGCCGGGACGTCCATCGTCATGATCGGGGTGCTGCCGACGTTGCGGCAGGAGCACTTCGACCGGCGGTGGCTCTCCACCCAGCCCCGGTACACCACGCTGAACGACCAGATCCTCGCGGCGCGCGGCGAGGAGGTCGTGCTGTCGATGGAGGGCTCGCCGCTGCCGGGGCGTGCGGGCGAGAAGCTGTCCAGCTACGCCGAGTCCATCATGCCGGAGGCGGCCTGCACGTCCGTGCAGCTGCACCTGCAGGTCGCGCCGGACGACTTCGCGGCGCACTGGAACGCGGCGCAGGCGTTGGCCGGGGTGCAGGTGGCGATCGCGGCGAACTCGCCGTTCCTGCTCGGGCGGGCGCTGTGGCACGAAACCCGCATCCCGCTGTTCCTGCAGGCCACCGACACGCGCACGCAGGAGCTGACGAACCAGGGCGTCCGGCCCAGGGTGTGGTTCGGCGAGCGGTGGATCACGTCGATCTTCGACCTGTTCGAGGAGAACGTGCGGTACTTCCCGGCGTTGCTGCCGGAGACGGGCGACGAGGACCCGCTGGACGTGCTCGGCGCGGGCGGCACGCCGTCGTTGACGGAGCTGCGGTTGCACAACGGCACGGTGTGGCGCTGGAACCGGCCGGTGTACGACGTGGTGGACGGCGTCCCGCACCTCCGCGTCGAGAACCGCGTGCTGCCGGCCGGGCCGACGGTGCTGGACACCATGGCCAACGCGGCGTTCTTCTACGGCGCGCAGCGGGCGCTCACGACCCTCGAACGTCCTTTGTGGAGCCAGATGTCGTTCCACGCGGCGGAGGAGAACCTGTACGCCGGGTCGCGGCACGGGATGGGGTCGCAGCTGTACTGGCCGGGGGTCGGCTGGGTGCCGCCCGACGAGCTGGTGCTGCGGCGGCTGCTGCCGTTGGCGCACGAGGGGCTGCGCGCGTGCGGCGTGTCCGACGAGGCGCGCGAGCGGTACCTCGGGGTGATCGAGGCGCGGTGCCTGGCGCGGCGCACCGGTTCGCAGTGGCAACGCGACACGGTCACCCTCCTGGAGGACAGGGGAGCCGACCGCGACACCGCCCTCACCACCATGCTGACCCAGTACGTCGAACTGTCACACGCCGGTGAACCCGTCCACACCTGGCCCGTAGGCCCCTAACTCCCGCCCCGCTCCCGTCCCCGCCCTCACTCCGGCGGGAGCGCAGCCTCGGCGGTGGGCGCTCCGCTCGATCGGACCGAGGTCGGGCGCGCTGCCCAAGCTAGCCCTGACTGGCCGGCTTGGGCCGGCTAGCGCTGACTGGCTGGCTTGGGATGGCTAGCGCGGGCCAGTAGGTGCGGGGCTGGCGGCCGTCGGGCGCGACGGTGGCCAGCGCGGGGCGCGACGGTGGCCAGCGCGCGGACGCGGGCGGCCCCGATCGGCTCTGCTCCGCTCCGGGTCGTCCAGCTCCGGGTGTGCCCGGCTCCCGGTGCGGACGGCTCCGGGGTCGGGCGGTTCCAGGGTCGAGAGGCTTCGGGTCGTCCTGCTCGGCTCGGGCGGCGGCGTCCTGACGGTCGGCCCGAGCGCTGCCTGTCGGTCGGAGCGCTGCCTGTCGGTCGGAGCGCTGCCTGTCGGTCCGAGCGCAGGTCCGGTCACGAGCACGGTGGGGGCCGGGGCGGCGCGCCTTCATTTTTCCGGCAACGTTTTCGACGTTTCCATTCATACCCGCCGCCGGACGGTTAACGCGTTCGGGTGATCTTCCCGTTCGCCCAACCGCCCACCAGTCCAGCCACCGCTCACACACCCGCGTCAGCGGCGACGGCCGGCCTTCAGCGGTGCGACGTCGGCGCCGTCGTGGGAGCTGCGGCACTCGTCGGGCGTCACCGCCTCCACCGCGAGGGTCAGCATGCCCTTAACGCCGGTGTAGATGCTCTCCCCCGCGGACGCCAAGGAGGTGTGCACGCGGTTCGAGTCGGAGAAGTCGCGGTCGTCCTTCGTCCGCTTCTTGCCCGCCTCCTCCGGCTTCGTCGCGCTGCGCAGGTTGACCTCCAGCCACGCCGCGACCTCCGCCGGAGTGGTCAAGACCTCTTCCGGCGTGCGCTCCAGGCGCTCCTGCCGCGGGGACGCGTGGTCGAGGGACGTGTGCTCCACATAAGCGTGCCAATGCGTGTTGCGCAGTGACCACGTCTGCTCAACCGGCCAGTCCTCCTCGGTGCCCATGCGCCTATCTTGCCAGGCTCCGCACGTCCAAGGTGTGGTCAACCCCCACCGCCGAAGCCAACCTCCGATCGTGGGTGACGAGCAGCAGCGTCCCCCCGTAGCCCTCCAACGCCTGTTCGAGCTGTTCGATCGCGGCCACGTCGAGGTGGTTGGTCGGCTCGTCGAGCACCAGGCACGTGGTGCCGCGCGCCTGCAGCACGGCCAACCCGGCCCTGGTCCGCTCCCCCGGCGACAACGACCGCGCGGGCCGCAGCACGGCGTCCGCGCCGACCCGGAACTTCGCCAGCAACGTCCGCGCCTCGACCGCCGCGAGGCCGGTGAGGTGGGTGACGACGTCGAGCACGGGCGCGTCGGTGGCGAAGTCCGCGCGCACCTGGTCGACCTCGCCGATGACGACGGCTGGCCCCTCGCTGCGTTCCCCCGCGTCGAGGGGGAGCCTGCCCAGCAGCGCTTCGAGCAGCGTGGACTTGCCGGACCCGTTGGGGCCGGTGATGCGCCACCGCTCCCCCGCGCCGACGGTGAGGTCGATCGGGCCGAGGGTGACGTCACCGCGGCTGACGACGGCGCCGCGCAGCGTGAACGCGACCTGGCTGCCGCGCCCCGCGGTCGGCAGGGTGAGCCTCAGCTCCCACGGTTCACGGGGCTCCTCCACCTCCTCCAACCGCTCCAGCGCACGCTCCACGGTGGACGCCTTGGCGCCGAGGTTCTCCGCGCCCTGCTTGCCGAAGAACTTGATGAACTTGTCGCTCTCGTCGGACTTCGCGTTGCGCCGCACGCCGGCGCGGGACCACTCGCGGGCCTGCCGGGCACGGTGCGTCAACGCGTCCCGGCGCGCCGCGTACGCCTCGTACTCCTCCCGCGCCCGCCGCCGGGCGTTGGCCTGCTCCTGCACGTACGCGTCCCACCCGCCGCCGAACACGGTGACGCCGTGGGTGAACTCGTCCAGTTCGGCGATCGCGGTGGTGGTGCGGGCGAGGAACTCGCGGTCGTGGCTGACGAGGACCATGCCGGCGCGGCTGCGCAGGACGTGGGACTCCAGCACCTCCAGTCCTGCGAGGTCGAGGTCGTTGGTCGGTTCGTCGAGCAGCAGCACGTCGGCGGTAGTGAGCAGCACGGCGGCGAGGCGCAGTCGGGCCGCTTGGCCGCCGGACAGCTGGACGGTGCCGCGGTGGTCGGCGCCGCGGTGGTCGAGGAGGGTGGCGGGCAGGCCGAGGCGGTCGCAGACCTCGTCGGCGCGTTCGGCGAAGTCGGCCGCGCCGGACGCGGTCCACACGTCGAACGCCCGCGCGTAGGCGTCCTCGGCGCCGGGCGCGCCTTCGGTGAGGGCGACCGTGGCGGCTTCGAACTCGCGGACGGCGTCGGCGACGCCGGTGCGGCGGGCCAGGTGGTCGCGCAGGGATTCGCCGGGCCGCAGCCCGGTTTCCTGGGTGAGGTGCGCGACCGTGCCGCGGGCGGTGACGGTGCCGGAGTCGGGGGTCAGCTCGCCGGAGAGCACGCGCAGCAACGTCGACTTGCCGACGCCGTTCGGCGCCACCAGACCTAGGCGTTCACCTGCGGGAACATCGAGATCAACCTCCGAGAGCACGAGCCGGGGACCGAACGACAGCGTCACGTTCCTGGCTGTCAACACGGTCCGATCGTGGCAGGAACGTCCGGCGAAGGCACCTCAGTTTTGCCCGTGCGCGTGGGCGCGCGGGCACGTGGGCACGTGGGCGACTTCACGCCGGCGGAGAGGCGACTTCGCGCCGGGGAGTGGGCGGCGAACCGATCCGGCGAGGCGGCGACCGGCACGACGAGGCCCCACCGACCCGGCGGTACGACCGGGAGGCGGGGCCTCGTCTGTTCCCGAACTGACTGCCGCTCCCACCACGAAGCGACGCCACTTAGGTTAGCCTAACTTCTCCTGCGGCACCAGTCCGTCTCACCAGACCGCGCGCGACCAGCTCCACGACCACCGCGATCGCCACCGCCTCCACCGCCAGCAGGCCCAGCAGCACGACGAGCTGCAACGCCCCCGCCTGCCACACCGGCGCGCCGCCGAGCAGCATCCCGACGAACGCCCCCGGCAACGTCACCAGGCCGACGGTCCGGGTCTGGTCGAGCGCCGGGATCAGCGCCTCGGCGGCGGGTCGGCGGATCAGCTCCCGCACCGCCACGGGCTCGGTGAATCCCAGCGCCAGCGCGGCCTCGTACTCGCCGTGCCGGTCCCGCAGGGTGTCGAGCGCACGGCGGACGGACAGCGTGGTGGCGGTCATCGCGCCGCCGATCAGGATGCCGCCCACGGGCACCAGAGCGATCCCCCGCAACGGCACGAGACCGGTGACCACCAGCACCGCGACCGCGGGCACCGTCCCGGTGAGGATCGCGGCGGCGACCCACACGCCACGGCGGCCAGTCTTCGTGCGCGCGGCGGACGTACCCGTCGCCACGGCGGCCATCAGCACGAGGAACGCCGCCGTCAGCGGCAGCGACGCCAGCACCACCGCGATGACCGCCGACACGGCGGCCAGCTGCGCCGTCGCCCGCACGGCCGCGCGCGCCACGGGTCTCGGCGACGCCAGACCGGCCCACCACACCACCGCGCCGGCGGCGAGCGTGAAGATCAGGCAGACGACGAGCAGCCGGACCCAGTCCGTTGCGATGACCACCGGGCCATTGTCAGACGCGGGCGCGGCGGCGCAGCCCGAGGCGGTGGGTCGGCAGGGTGACGCCTCCTCGCCGGGCCAGCACGATCCCGCCGACGACGGCCGCCACGATCGACACGAGCCCGCCGAAGACGATGGGCGCGCGGGCGGTGAAGTGCTCGGCGAGCCAGCCCATGACGGGGCCGCCGACCGGCGTGCCGCCGAGGAAGACCAGCATGTAGAGGCCCATGACGCGGCCGCGCATCTCGGGCGCGACGGCCAGCTGCACGGTCGCGTTCGCGGTGGTCGTGAACGTCATCATGCCGATGCCGACCGGGATCAGCATCGCCCCCGTCAGCCACATCGTGGGCATCAGGCCGGCCGCGACCTCCAGCACGCCGAACGCCAGCGCGCCGATGATCAGCAGCCGGAGCCGCGGCTTGCCGCGCGTGCTGCGGCGGGCGGCGAGGGTGGCGCCGGCGAACGTGCCGATGGCGAGCATCGTGGACAGCAGGCCGTACGCGTCGGCGTCGCCGCCGAACGTGTTGCGGGCCAGCACGGCGAGGGTGACGAAGAAGTTCAGCCCGAACGTGCTGATGAAGAACACCAGGACGAGCAGGATCACGAGGTCGGGGCGCTGCCGCACGTACCTCAGGCCCTCGCGCAGCTGGCCCTTCTCGCGCGGCACGGGTTCGGCCCGGTGCAGCTTGGCGGGGTTCATCAGCAGCAGGCCGAGCAGGACGCCGGCGAACGTGACGGCGTTGATGACGGACACCCAGCCGGTGCCCATGACGATGATCAGCACGCCGGCGACGGCGGGGCCGACCATCCGGGCCAGGTTGAACGTCATGGAGTTAAGCGCGACGGCGTTGGCGAGCTGGTCGCGGCCGACCATCTCGACGACGAAGCTCTGCCGGACGGGGGTCTCCACGGCGCTGACCGCGCCCATCACCAGGCACAGCGCGTAGACGTGCCACAGCTGCGCGACGCCGGTGACGTCGATCAGGCCGAGGGCCAGCGCGCACAGCGCGAACGCGCTCTCCAGGACCAGCAGGAGCTTGCGCTTGTCCATCCGGTCGGCGAGGACGCCGGCCCAGAGGGACAGGAACAGCGTCGGCGCGAACTGGAGGGCGGCGGCGATGCCGAGGGCGACGGCCGAGCCGTCGGACAGCTCCAGCACCAGCCAGTCCTGGGCGACGCGCTGCATCCACAGCCCGATGAGCGAGACGACCTGGCCGGACGCGTAGAGGCGGTAGTTGCGGACGCGGAGGGAGCCGAACATGCGGGAGCGCTTCGGCGGCGGCGGCGCGGGTGCGGCTGTGTCGCGATCGACCTGATCCGTCTCTGCCCCACCCGCGTACGCCGGCACGTCGTTACTGCCCCGCCATCCTGTCGATGATCTCGGCGGCGCGCGACAGCACGCCCCGTTCCTCCGGTGTCAGCTCGGCCAGCCGCTTGTCCAGCCAGGCTTCGCGGGCGGACACCTCTTCGTTGATGTAGGCGAACCCCGCCTCGCTCAGCTCCACGATGGCCTGGCGGCCGTCGGTGGGGTGGGGGCGGCGCGTGGCGAAGCCGTACTCCTCCAGTGCCGCTATCACCCTGGTCATCGACGGTGGCTGGACGCCTTCCTTGGCGGCCAGCTCGCCCGGCGTGAGCGGTCCGCACTTGTGCAGCGTGGACAGCGCGGACACCTGGGTGAGCGAGATCGCGGAGTTCACCCGCTGCGCGCGGAGCCGGCGGGTCAGCCGGACCACGGCCAGTCGCAACCGACTGGCCAATCCGACTTCCGACTCGCTCTCCGCCACGTAGTTAGCATACCTCACGATCTCGACGCCCATCATGTGAAGTTGCCCTCTCAGCCGGCGAGGACGGCCTGGATGGGGCCGATCGCGAAGTAGACGACGAACGCCGCGGCCACGATCCACATCAGGGGGTGCACGCTGCGCGCCCGCCCGGTGAGCGCGCGCAGCACGACGTAGCTGACGAAGCCCGCGCCGATGCCGTTGGCGATGGAGTAGGTGAACGGCATCACGACGATCGTGAGGAACGCGGGCAGGCCGACGGAGAAGTCGGTGAAGTCGATCTCCTTGATCTGGATGATCATCAGCGCGCCGACGATGACCAGCGCGGGCGCCGCCGCCTCGATCGGCACCACCGCGTACAGCGGGGTGAGGAACATGGCCGCGAGGAACAGCAGGCCGGTGACGACGTTCGCCAGGCCCGTCCGCGCGCCCTCCGCGATGCCCGACGCCGACTCGATGTAGACGGTGTTGGACGACGAGGACGCCGCCCCGCCCGCGACCGCGCCCACGCCGTCCACGAACAGCGCCTTCGACACGCCCGGCAGCCGGCCGTCCTTGCCGATGAGGCCCGCCTCCTTGCCGAGGCCGGTCATGGTGCCGACGGTGTCGAAGAAGTCCGTGAGGACCAGTGTGAACACGAGCAGCGCGGCCGTCAGCGCGGGCACGCGGGTCCACGCGCCGAACGAGACGTCACCCAGGAGCGACAGGTCCGGCAGCCCGAAGACCTGGTCCGGCAGCGCGGGGTAGCCGAGGTTCCAGCCGGCCGGGTTGACGCCCTTGGACGGGCCGGCCTCGACGATGGCCTCGATCACGATGGACAGCGCGGTCGCCGCCAGCACGCCGATCAGGATCGCGCCCTTGACCTTGCGGGCGACGAGGATGCCGGTGAGGACCAGGCCCACCACGAACACCAGCGTCGGCCACGACGCGATCGACCCGTTGATGCCCAGTCCGACCGGGACGGTCGTGCCCGCCGCGTCCGGCAGCCGCCGCACGAAGCCCGCGTCGACCAGGCCGATGAAGCAGATGAACAGCCCGATGCCGACCGCGATGGCCGCCTTCAGCTCCGCCGGCACCGCGTTGAAGACGGCCGTGCGGACGCCCGTGACGACCAGCAGCAGCACCACGAGGCCGTTGACGACGACCAGGCCCATCGCCTCGGGCCACGACATCTGCGGGACGATCGTGACGGCGACGAACGAGTTGATGCCCAGGCCCGTGGCCAGCGCGAACGGGTAGTTGGCGACCAGTCCGAAGAGGATCGTCATGACGCCCGCGACCAACGCCGTGACCGCCGCGACCTGCGGGATGGTGAGGATGTTGCCGAGGACGTCGACCTTGGCGGACGGGTCGTCGGCGGCGAAGCTGCCCAGGATCAGCGGGTTGAGCACGACGATGTAGGCCATCGTCACGAACGTGACCAGCCCACCGCGCACCTCGCGTCCGACGGACGAGCCGCGGGCGGAGATCTTGAAGAAGGCGTCCAGCTTGGAGCGGGCCGGCCCGGCGGCGGGTGTCTCGGCGGCGGGGGTGTCGGCGGTGGCCATCTCATCTCCTCGGTCAGGGCGGTCGGGCAGGTACAGCGGTGGTGCGGGTGGTTGCCCGGCCGGGGTCGGGCGGGTGGAGCCGGGCCGAGCAGGCCGGGTGGTGCTGGGCCGAGCAGGCAGAGCGTGCCCCACCCGTGTTTCGGGCAGGTAGCCTGCCCGACGTGGCCGAACAGGACGCAACACCCCTCCCACCCCCGCCGCCGCTACCCCCGAAGCTGGCCGACCCCGTGCCCGCGATCGCGGTGGGGACGGGCCTGTGGGTGCTGGCGTTGGCAGGCGTGCTGCTGTTCCGCCGGGACGACACGATCCTGGTGTGGACGTGCCTGTCCGGCGGCGTGCTGGGGATCATCGGCTACGGCATCTTCACGTGGCAACGTCGAGCCGCCCGGCGCGGCAGCCGCACCGCCCAGCAGGGCTTGGACTGAGCGGTCGGCCGGGCCGTCCGGCATTCCCAACTCGACGACCGCAGGCGGCAGCCAGGCAAGCGGGCACCGCGGGCGAGCGGGTGGCGCCTGGGCGGGGCGCTTCGGCGGTGCGGGCGGGTCGCGGTCAGGTCGTCGTGGACGGTGCGGGCGTGGCGTCGGCGGTGCGGGCGTGGCGTCGGGCGGCGTGGCGTCGGGCGGCGTGGCGTCGGGCGGCGTGGCGTCGTGGAGCGGTGGCAGGGCCGTGGCGGACTTTGGGCACGTGACCGAGCCGTGAGCCTGGACGGGGCCGGTGGCGCCGCGCCTCCATTTTTCCGGCAACGCAATCGGCGCTTCCATTCATACCCGGCGCCGACGCATTAATGCGTTTGAGTGATCTTGACGCCCGAGGTCAGCCGGGTCAGCCCAGGAGCACCGCGGGGGTCGGGTCGGCGATCAGGGCGGCGAACGTGTGCCGATCATCCCAGCGACCGGTGGTCCACGCCAGCGCACGCGCCAGCCCTTCGGGCGTGTCGGCGGCGTGCACCACGGCCGCCTCGTCCACCCACCACGACACCGGGTGCTCGGCTCCCTCGGCCGCCACCACCAGGTCGTCGTGGACGATCAGCGAACCGTCCGGCAGGTCCACCCCGAGCAGGTCGCACGCCAGCCGCACGGCGCCCAGCTCCGACCACACCACCTCGTCGCCGTCACCGACGACCGCACCGGACACCTCCTCCGACGCCAGCGGCAGGGCGAGGAGTTCCGCCAGCTCCGACGCCGAACCGGACGACGCCAGCACCTGCGCCGGCGGCAGCACGCCGAGCAGCCACGGCAGGTCCAGCACGAGCACGTCGTCGGCGGGCTCGGCGGCCCCCGTCAGCACCCGCACCCGGTCCGGCGGCTCGACGCTCACCGAGTCCGCCACCTCCGCCAGCAACGCGTGCACGCGCAGCACCAGGGCGTCGGACAGCTCCCGCGCCGGGTCGCCGAGCCGTCCCAGCAAGTCCTTGACGTCGTCCTCGTCCACCACGGCCAGCGACGTGCGCACGCCGGCGGCGGCCAGCACGTGCGGCGGGAGGCCGACTGGCGGCACGACGTCGTAGAGGCCTTCGAGGCCTTCCGCGTCGGGCAGCCGCCACGAGCCGAGCGGCACGCCGTCGATGGTCGCGTACCGGGCCAGCCACCAGCCCGTGTACCCGTCCGGCTCCGCCACGGCACGCCACACGACGGGGTCGGCGGCCATCATGGCGAGCGCCTGGGGCCACTTGTCGGGCGCGACGAGGTCGAGGTCGCGGATGCCGAGGACCCGGGTCGGCGGCACGTCGAACGCGTCCCACCAGTAGCCCTCGTCGGCGAGGTCGTGGTCGGGTTCGGTGGGCGAGTCGTCCTCGACCACGGTGAACCCGTCGATCACGCCGACGTCGGTCAGCACGGACCGCGGCCACTCCTGCGCCACGGACGCGTCGAGCACGCCGAACGGGGCGTCGGCCTCCAGCACGGTGAGCAGCGCCGAGTCGGGCAGCACGAGTTCGTCGGCGCGCCGCCACTCGCCGTCGGTCGAGGGCAGCGCCAGCTCGGCGAGCCACGGCCGCCCGCCGGCGCGGGACACGAGCCGCAGCACGGTCCGCACGAGGTCGGGGCCGTCCAGCGCCGGGTCGTCGAGGCTGCGGTGCACGGCTTCGCGCACGGCGTCGGAGTCGAGCAGCTCGCCGGGGCCCGCCTCGGTCGCGCCGAGGCGCAGCAACAGGGGGTGCGCCGCGTCGGGGTGGACGACGCGCAGGCCGGACACCGACGACAGCTCGGAGTCGAACAGCTCGGAGTCGGTGCCCAGGAGGACGCCGCGCGGGCTGCTCACCAACCGGCCGTCGACCAGCGGCACGGGCAGCGCGGCCATCGCCTCGCGGGCGGTGGAGTCGACGTCGGCGACGGGGGTCAGCGCCGAGTACACCTGGTGCCACCACGCCGGGTCGCCGCCGACGCCGGCCAGCGCGTCGACGACGTCGGCCACGCCGAGCCGGGGCACTTCGAGGGCCGCGAGCGCCTTGGCGTGCGGCGGGAGCGTCAGCTCGTAGTCGAGGAGGCCGGGCACGACGTCCTCCAGCAGCTCGACCAGCTCGAACGACGCCAGGTCGAGCACCTTCGCCGACGACGGCGCGGCCCACTCGCCGTCCGCGAGCGGCAGCCAGGGCGCGGTGCGCAGCGCCTCCAGCACCCCGGTGCGGAGGCGGTCGTCCACTTCGGACAGGGGGAAGCCGGGCAGCGGCACGAGCGACGTGCGCTCGACGGCGGGCAGGGCGGCGACCAGCGCCGGGTACGCGAGGGCGGCCTGCTCCAGCACGAACGTGGCGGCCGCGCCGGCCAGGACGCGCCGCCGGGACGGCTCGACGGGCAGGGTGGCGATGAGCCGCGCGGGCAGGGACAGCTTCTCGTCGGTCGGGGTGGGGGCGTGCAGGACGTCGCCGGCTTGCGGCTCGTCCATCGGCCACGCCCAGCAGACGTGCCACCGGGGTCGGGACTCGACGCCCGCGACGAGCTCGGCCGGCAGTTCGCCCTCGACGCGGTGCACGAGCCACCGCTGGGCGCCGGACGGGCCGGTGAGCACGACCACGCCGTCGGACTCGGACCGCTCCCACGCGTCCGGCCCGACCTCGACGCGCCGCAGCCCGGGGAGGGCGAGCAGCAGGTCGGGGGCCTGGGAGGCGAAGTCGGCGAGCAGGCCTTCGGGGTCGACCTTCAGCGGCAGCCGGACCTCGGTGTCGAACCCGTCGGGGACGTCGGTCTCGTCGGACGGCCACACGAGCCGCAGCACCGGCACGTCGCCGCCGCGGGCGGACGCGAGCGACGGCACGGCCTCGCGGGTGCGGGCGGCGGAGAAGGCGACCGCGCCGGACCGGGAGACGACGCGCGGCTCGTCGGTGACGGCGAGCACGGCGGCGAAGCCGACGCCGAACTGGCCGACCGTGTCGGAGGACTTGGACGAGGCGCGCAGGGACGCGAGCGCGGCGACGCCGGCGGCGTCCAGGGGGGCGCCGGTGTTCGCCGCGCGCAGCTCACCGTCCACGAGGGACAGTCGCAGCACGCCGGGCGCGTCACCGGCGGCGTCGGACGCGTTCTGCGCCAGCTCGACCAGCAGCCGGTCGCGGTAGCCGCCGAGCCTGAGGTCCTCTTCGGCGTTGGCGTCCTCGCGGAACCGCGTCGGCGAACCCTGCCACGCGGCCAGCACCGACTCGCGCAGCGCGGCGGTGCCGAACGGGTCCGACGGGTCCAACGGGCCCCCGCTCACTTCCCGCTCTCGTCGGCCGGCGCCTCAGCCCGCGGGTTCGCCTCCACGTCCAGCACCGCGTCGTCGTAGACGACCTCGGCGACCGGCACCAGCGGCCCGCCCTCGACCTCGACCTCGGAGTGCGCGCCGCACCCGTACTCGACGTGCACGACGTGGCCGTCCGCGGGCGTGAGCTCGTTCGCGCACACCCCGAAGGCGGCGCCGAGCGATCCGGCGACGCGGGTGTAGAAGCCGCACGTGCCGCAGGTGGCGGGCGCGCTGCGGGCCATCTCGCTGCGCGGGCCGAAGTCGCCGGAGTGCCAGCGCTGGGCGGCGTCGAGGACGCCCTCGCGGGACAGCACCCGCACGCGGCCGAGGCCCACCTCCAGGGCGACCTCCTCGACCGCCGGGTCGTCCGAGCCGACGTACCCGGGCGCGAGGCGCGGGTCGTCCTCCGGGGTGGGCAGCAGGTCGCCGACGCCGAGGTCGCCGGCGCGGACGCGCTCGTGCCACGGCACCCACTCGGGCGCGACCAGGGCGTGGTCGCCGGGCAGGAGCACGACCTCGCTGACGGACAGCGGCGTGCCGGGGCCCGCGAAGGCGACGGTGACGGCCCAGTTCCAGCCGCGGTAGCCGGCGTGGTCGGCCTCGAACAGGTGGGTGACCGAGACCTCGTCCTCGGCGACCGTTCCCACGTGGTCGCCGACGCGGTCCTCGCCCGCCTCCTCTTGTGCGGCGGCCCGGGCGAGCCGGACTGCCTCGGGGTCGGCGAGCGCTGGGTTGGGCTGCTGGGTCGGCGTGGCGGTCACAGGTGAATTGTGCCGCACGTCTTCGCGGTCCCGTGCACACGTGCCACCCTTTCGGACGTGCGGTGGCTCGTGATGGCGGTGCTCTTCGTCTGGTCGACGGCGTGTTCGACGCCGCCGGGCGGTCCGGGCGGGGTGGAGGTGCTCGGCACCGTCCCGCACGACCGGGGCGCCTTCACCCAGGGGTTGGAGCTGGTGGACGGGGTGCTCTACGAGGGCACCGGCCTGGAGGGACAGTCGTCGCTGCGCCGCGTGGACCCCGAGACGGGCGAGGTGGAGCGGCGCGTCGACCTGCCGGAACCGCTGTTCGGCGAGGGCATCACGGTCGTCGACGACCGCATCTGGCAGCTCACCTGGCGGGACGGCGTGGCCATAGAGCGGGACCGGGACACGTTGGAGGAAGTGCGTCGCGTCACCTATGAGGGTGAAGGTTGGGGTCTGTGCCGTGACGGCGACCGGCTCGTGATGAGCGACGGCAGCGACGAGCTCGTGTTCCGCGACCCGCGGACGTTCGCCGAGACCGGCGCGGTGGCGGTCCGCCGGGACGGGCGGCCCGTGGAGCACCTGAACGAGTTGGAGTGCGTCGGCGGCCAGGTGTGGGCGAACGTGTGGCAGACCGACGAAGTGGTGCGCATCGACCCGTCCGACGGCCGGGTCACGGCCGCCGTCGACCTGAGCGTCCTGCGGCCGGCCGACGTGCCGCGCAGCGACGTGCTGAACGGGATCGCCGCCGTGCCGGGCACCGACGAGTTCCTCGTCACGGGCAAGAACTGGCCCACGATCTTCCGGGTGAGGTTCGGCGTCTGAGCCGGGCGCCACGCGTCCACCGGCGGCAATCCGTGGGACAGCCCGCACCCGGTGAGGCAGGATTGGGGTGTGACACCCCCTCGGCCGGAAGATTCGTCGCGGCGGTACCCGTGGGAGGACGACGAGTACAAGCCGCGCACTCGGCCGTACCCGACCCCGGGGCCCCCGCCGCCGCCCGGCCACCAGCCACCACCGCCTCCCGGTCACCGGCCGCCGCCGCGTGGTCCGCAGCCGCCGCGAGGTCAGCAGCCGCCGCCGCGCGGTCACCAACCACCACCACCGCCTCCTCCACGCGCGCCGAGGCCGGACCGGGCGCCTGACGACCGCGAGTCCGCCCGCTTCGCCCCGCCGCCGGACGACGACAAGCCGACCGTGCCGACGCTGCCGAAGAAGCTCACCGTCACGCGCGTCGCCTGGTTCCGCACGAGGCAGCTCAGCAGCCAGGCGCTGGCCGCGTTCCGCAAGGCCGCGCACGCCGACGGCGCCAAGCAGTCCGGCCTGTCGTCGCTCACCTACGCGGTGATGTTGAACTACGCGGCCGACGCGGCGATGGCCGTCGCGCTCGCCAACACCCTGTTCTTCTCCGCCGCCACGGGCGAGAGCCGCGGCAAGGTCGCCCTCTACCTGCTGATCACCGTGGCCCCGTTCGCGCTGGTCGCCCCGGTGATCGGCCCGGCGCTCGACCGCATCCAGCACGGCAGGCGGGTCGCGTTGGCGGTGTCGTGCCTGCTGCGCGTGTTCCTCGCGATCGCGATGGCGCTGAACTTCGACAACTGGGGCCTGTACCCGGCGGCGCTGGGCAGCATGGTGCTGTCCAAGTCGTTCACCGTGCTGAAGGCCGCGATCACGCCGCGCGTGGTGCCCCGCGACATCACGCTGTCCAAGACGAACGCCCGGATGACGGTGTTCGGCCTGGCCGCGGGCGGGGTGTTCGGCGCGGTGGCGGCCGGGTTCGCGAACCTGTTCGGCTCGCCGGGCGCGCTGTGGTTCACCGCCGCGCTGTGCCTGGCGAACGCGTACTACTGCCTGCGCATCCCGTCGTGGGTGGAGGTCACCGAGGGCGAGGTGCCCACGTCGCTGCGGGCGCAGCCGCAGAAGGCGAAGCGGCAGCCGCTCGGCCGCGCGGTCGTGGTCGCGCTGTGGGGCAACGGCGCCATCCGGATGCTCACCGGTTTCCTGATGCTGTTCGCCGCGTTCGTGGTCCGCGCCCAGACCGAGGGCGACGCGTTCATGCAGGTCCTGCTGCTGGGCGTGATCGCGGCGGCGGCCGGTGTCGGCAGCTTCCTCGGCAACGCGGTGGGCGCGCGGATGCACTTCGGCGCGCCCGACCAGGTGGTGATCGGGTGCCTGGTCGGCGCGCTCGTGTCGGTGATCGTCGCGGCGCTGCTGCCCGGCCTGGCGACGGCGGCGGCGGTCGGGCTGATCGGCGCGACCGCGAGCTCGCTGGCCAAGGTGTCGCTGGACGCGGTGATCCAGGACGACGTGCCCGACGAGTCCCGGGCGTCCGCGTTCGGCCGGTCCGAGACGATCCTCCAGCTCGGCTGGGTGTTCGGCGGCGCGCTCGGCGTGCTGCTGCCCACCGAGTACTGGATCGGGTTCACGGTGCTGTCGGTGCTGCTCGCGGTGGGTCTGGCGCAGACGATCCAGACCCGGCGCGGCGCGACGCTGATCCCCGGCCTCGGCGGCGACCGCCCGTTGCGCCCCGCGCCCGTCGTGCCGGGGGCGGGCACGTAGGCTCGGCTGCCGTGCGCCGAGTCCTGCTCCCCCTGTCGCTGCTGGTCCTGGCCGGTTGCGCGGCCCCCGCCACCGAGCCCGAGGTGACGTTCTACGCCGACGGCCGCGTGGTCAACGTCAAGCCGACCCAGTACTGCGACGTGCAGTCCGAGAACTGCGACGTCGACCCGGCGGCGGTGGGCGTGCTGCGGGTGCGGCCGGGCAAGCCGGTGCAGATCTCCGTGCCCGGAGAGCTGGCCGACTCGGCGTGGTCGGTGAAGTTCACCTACCGCGACGGGCGCGGCCAGCCGCAGGAGCCGTTGCGCAGCAAGCTGTTCACCGAACGCGACCCCCGGTACGCGTACACGCTCGTGCTGCCGAACCCCGACGACCAGTTGGAGAGCGTCGAGGTCCAGCAGTACGGCGCGCGCATCGAGACCAGCACCACGGGCGCGTTCGACTTCGTCGCCCGCGGCACGTGGGTCCTGTCGGTGGACGACCGTGTTTGATTGCCGCTGCTTCGCAGGCGGCGGCTCGGTCGCCATGAAGTCGACCGTTCCCACCCGATTTCCGGCGATCGGAAAAGCGTGATCGCCGGAAATCGGGTGGGAACGGTCGACGCGACCTCGCGACATCCAGGGGGAAGGGGGACGCGACCTCGCGTGGCCGGGGGAAGGGCGACTCGACGTCGCGCGGCCGGGGGGAAGGGCTACGGGATCTCGCGTGGCTGGGGGTGCGGACGGTGGCGGCGTGGGTTTACGGGTCTAGCTCCCGGGCTACGGCGCGGACCACGTCGGCGATCAGCTTCGTGTTCTTGCGCTCGGGGTAGCGGCCGCGGCGCAGCTCGGGCTGCACCTTGACCTCCAGCAGCTTGATCATGTCCTCGATCAGGCCGTGCAGCTCCTCGGCGGGCCGGCGGCGGGCCTCCGCGACGGACGGCGCCGGGTCGATCAGCCGCACCGAGAGCGCCTGCGGGCCGCGACGGCCCTCGGCCATGCCGAACTCGATCCGCTGACCGGCTTTCAAGCCCTCGACACCCGGAGGCAGCGCGGACTTCCGCACGTAGACGTCTTCGCCGCCGTCCTGTGTGACGAAGCCGAAGCCCTTCTCCGAGTCGTACCACTTGACCTTGCCGGTCGGCACCGTTCCCACCAATCCTCTGCGATCACACGACGAACGCGCCCCAGGGCGTGCCCAGGGCGCGTCCCACCAGACTATCCAGAACACCACCGCCGGGGCACCTCCGATCGCGCGACTACCATCCAGCGCATGTCGACCCCGAAGCTGATGCCGCTGGCAGTGGCGTTGTTCGCGCTCGGCGTGGCGGCCATCGTCGCGCTGTTCGTCGCGGGCGAACCCGGCCTGCCCGCCTGGGTGTTCGCCGCGGGCTGGCTGCTCGCGCCCGCCGGCCTCGCGCTGGGCGTGCTCAGCGCGGTGAGGAGCTCCCGACCCCGGCGCTGAGCCGCTCCGCGTTCGCCCGCAGCCAGGCCGGGAACGCGGTCAGGTCCGGCAGCACGACGTCCGCGCCCTCCGCGGTCAGCTCCGCCGCGTCGCACGGCCCGCTGGTCACGCCGACGGACACCGCCCCGGCGGCCTTCGCGCCCCGCACGTCGCCGACGTGGTCGCCCACGTAGACGGCCGCGGCGTGCGCCTTCAACGCCTCCGCCTTGCCCGTCGACCACAGCTCGCCGAACAGGTGGTCGACCTCCCAGCCCAGCGCGGCCAGGTGCAGCGCCGCGTTGGCCCGGTACTTGCCCGTCACCACGATCGTCGTCCCGCCCAGCTCACGCACCGCGGCAAGCGCTTGCGCCGCGCCCGGCAGGGCGACCGTGGCCGGGATGACGACCTCCGGGTACAGCGCCCGGAACCGCGCGACCAGGTCCGGGATCTCCTCCTCGGGCACCCCGAAGTCCCGGTAGACCATGTCCAGCGGCGGGCCGAGGTTCGCCGCGAAGTGGGCGCCGTCCAGCGGGTGGCCGCACTCCGCCGCCACCGCGTCCATCACGGCCGCCATGCCCGGCCGCGGGTCGATGAGGGTCATGTCGAGGTCGAATCCCACGGTCAGCGGCACGCGTCGGACTCTAGGCTCTGTGCCAAGCTTTGCGCCGTGACGGAACTCACCCGTGCTCTGCTCGACGCGGCCGCGGAGTTGCTGGCGGCACACGGTTCCCGGGGCCTGCGCATGGCGGAGGTCGCCGCCAAGGCGGGCGTCAGCAGGCAGAGCGTCTACAACGAGTTCGGCAACAAGGAACGGCTCCTGCAGGCCGTCGCGCTGCACAAGACCGTCGAGTTCCTCGACGGCGTGCGGGAACGGCTCGCCGGCAGCCCCGACCCGGTGGACGGGCTGCGCCGGGGCATCCTGTTCGCGTTCGACCTCGCCGAGCGGGACGCGCTGGCGAGGTCCGTGCTGAACGGGACGAACGCCGAGGACATGCTCCCGTTCCTCACCACCAGGGGCCGGCCGGTGCTCACGCTCGCCAACTCGGTGTTCGCCGAGCACATCCACCGGCACTGGCCCGACGTGCCGGAGCCGCACGTGCGGCTGGTCGCGGACACGATCGTGCGGGTCGCGCTGAGCCACCTGCTGACGCCGGGGACGCGCCGCGTGGACGCCGTTGTCCACGTGACCGAAGCCCTCTTACCCCCGCGCCACGCCGAGTGACCCGCCGCGGGGCCGGTCGCCGGCCCGGTCAGCCGACCGTCACGTCGTCGTAGGTCAGGCCCACCTGCCCGGCGGCCTTCGTCAGCGTGCGCAGGATCGCCAGCGACTCGGCGTGCGACATCAACGGGCTCTCCACGTCGCCCGCCCGCACCCGGTCCACCACCTCGCGCAGCTGCGGCACGTACCCGACGCCCTCCGGCTCGTACGTGTGCCCCACGCCGTTCACGATCATCCGCGTCGGGTTGTACAGCCCGTCCGGCACCTCGACCAGGCCACGCGAGCCGTACACGACCACCCCCGACTTCAGCGGGCTGACCAGCGACGACCCGAGCAGCGCGTGCACGCCGCCGGGGTAGCCGAGCAGCAGGCCCACCTCGGCGTCCACGCCGCCGACCAGCGAGCCGTGCGCGGTGACCGTCTCCGGCTCGCCGAACAGCAGGTGCGCGTACGACACCGGGTAGATGCCCAGGTCGAACAGGGAACCGCCGCCGAGGGCCTTGTTCCACAGCCGGTGCTCGGGGTCGTGGTCGAGGGTGAACCCGAAGTCCGCCCGAAGCGACCGGACCTCGCCGATGTCACCGGCCGCGATCACCTCGCGCAGCCGTGCGACCAGCGGGTTGAACCGGGTCCAGATGGCCTCCATGAAGAACAGGCCGCGCTCGCGGGACAGGTCCACCAGGTCCTGGAGGTCGGGGACGGTGAGCGTCGCGGGCTTCTCGCACAGCACGTGCTTGCCCGCCGCCAACGCCGCCCGCGCCACCGCGTGGTGCTGGACGTGCGGCGTCGCGACGTAGACGACGTCCACGTCGGGGTCCGCCAGCAGCTCGGTGTAGTCGCCGTAGGCGCGCGGGATCTCGTGCTTGGCCGCGAACGCCTCCGCCTTCGGCAGGGCGCGGGACGACACCGCGAGAACCTCGACGTCGGGCAGGAGTCGGAGGTCGCCCGTGACGGTGTCGGCGATGCCGCCCGTCGCGACGACGCCCCAGCGGAGTTTGTTGGACACGGGGGCAGCTTAATCGGGCAAGATGAGCAGGTGAGGATCATCTTGAACCTGATCTGGCTGGTCTTGAGCGGCTTCTGGCTGGCCGTCGGGTACGTGGTCGCCGGCGTGGTGTGCTGCGTGCTGATCGTCACCATCCCGTGGGGGCTGGCGTCGTTCCGGATCGCGAACTACGCGCTGTGGCCGTTCGGGCGGACCGTCGTGGACCGGCCGACGGCGGGCGCGGCGTCGCTGATCGGCAACGTGGTGTGGATCGTCGTCGCGGGCATCTGGCTCGCCATCGGCCACGTCGTCACCGGCGTGCTGCTGTGCGTGACGATCATCGGCATCCCGCTGGGCGTGGCGAACTTCAAGATGGTGCCGGTGTCCCTGA
Source organism: Saccharothrix hoggarensis (assembly GCF_042678885.1). GTDB lineage: Bacteria > Actinomycetota > Actinomycetes > Mycobacteriales > Pseudonocardiaceae > Actinosynnema > Actinosynnema hoggarensis. The sequence continues at coordinate 28,158 of NZ_JBHTLK010000012.1, read as the reverse complement.
TGCCGCTGGGCAAGGAGATCGTCGCCGCCCCGTGAGCGGTCGTCGCCCGGTTCCCGGCCGGTTCCGGCCGTTCTCGCGGTCGGTTCGCTGCCGGTTCGCCGGGTGGACGGGCTGGACGGGGCGGGCTGGCCGGCGGGCTCAGGCGGCGACTTCGTGCAGGCAGAGGACGTTGCCCTCGCTGTCCTTGAACCAGGCGGCCTTCGCCGAGCCGAACACGGCGATGTGGTTGACCGTCTTCAGGTCGGGCAGGTCGTAGTCCTCGAACCGGACGCCCCGCCGGCGCAGCTCGTCGATCTCGGCCGTCAGGTCGTCCACCTCGAAGCTGAGGACGGTGTGGCCGGTCTGCGCGCCCGGCTCGGCGGGCATGAGGCCGAGCGCGTCGCCCCTGCCCAGCTCGAACAGGCGGGTGCCGTCGTCGCTGCGGCCGAGCGGCCTCAGGCCGAGCTGGTCGCCGTAGAAGCGCGCGGCCCGGTCGGGGTCGGACACGGGCAGGATCGTCGTCGTCCTGGTCGCGGTGAGCATGGCGCCTCCTTGCGGGTGGGGCCATGCTGCGCCTACTCGGGGCGGTCCGCCAGTCGGACGACCAGGCACGGGCCGCCGCTGTAGAGGCCCGCGTCGACCGCCAGCACCTTGCCGTCGGCGTAGCGCAGGGGGCCGTCGATCTGCTCCGGCGGCACGCCCAGCTGGTCGGCGATGACGCTGTGGCCGTGCACCACCTCCCAGCCGCCGAGCACGTCCAGCAGCTCGTCCGCGACCGCCGCGCCGTCCGGGCCGCGGAACGCGTAGCGGGTGGTCATCTTGCGCCAGCACTCCCACCAGTGCTCCAGGTCGTCGCTCGCGAGGACGTCCCGGACGGCGTCGTTGACCTCGTCGATCGTGGCGCCCCACTCCAGGTAGGCCAGGGTGTCGGAGTGCATGAGCAGGTGGCCGTCGACCTCGGTGAGGACGCGGCGGGTGGTGAGCCACTCGATGTGGGCGTCGGTGAGGCGGTCCTGGTCGCTGCGCAGGCCGCCGTTGAGGAGCCAGCTGCGGGCGAAGCTGCGCGGGGTCGGCGCGCCCGGGACGTTCCGATCGCCGAACCGGTGCATGCCGAGGAGCAGCACCTCGTGGTTGCCGATGAGGGCGTCGACTTGGCCGTCGCTCTGCTCGGCGAGGCGCATGACGAACTCGATGACGCCGATGCCGTCGGGGCCGCGGTCGACGAAGTCGCCGAGGAACCACAGCTCCGCGTCGCCGCCGCACCAGTCACCCTCGGCGTCGACCAGGCCCGAGGCGTGCAGGGCGCGGGTCAGCTCGGCGAGGTGCCCGTGCACGTCGCCAACCACGAAGAGCGGTCGTTCCACATGCGCGACGATAAGCGACGCGGGGCTGTGCTGCCCAAAAGTCGATCAGTGCTTCCGGAGGTCCCTTCGGCCGGGCCTCCCCCGCAGGGGTGAGTTCGGGCCGGCAGCCCGTCACGCCCCGGCGGGTCCGCGCCTCTCACCGGCCATGAGAGAGCACTGGGAACAGGTCGCGGACGAGGTCGACGAGGTGATGCTCACCATCGCCGCCCGCAACGCCATGACCTGGCAACCGTGGCAGCACGTCGACTGGCTGCGCGTGCAGGCGGACCTGCTGGACCGCCTCGGCGCCGCGTGCGGCGGCGCGGGCCCCGTCTCAGGCCGCGCGGAACTCCTCCGCGACCGGGCGGAACGCATGGCCGACCACCTCAACGGCGTGCCCAGCGCCGCCGACCACCCACCCCCACCGCCCGACCTCAGCCGCTACCTGTCCCGAGCCGGCGCCCCACAACGCACCCTGCGCCCAGTACCAACCCCCGACCCCCGCCGGCCCCCCACCCCCACACCGAACCCCACAACCCCCTGACCCCCGGCTCCCCCACCGGCGATGGCTCCCCCACACCCCTGACACCGGCCCAACACCCGTCGGCACGCCGGGCTGAATTCGGCAACCGGTCCCGGCCGCAGCACCCCCGCACCACGGCCGAACACCCACCACCGCCACGGCACCCCCGCGCCGCAACCGAGTGCCCCACCGACCGGCCCAACACCCACCGGCACGCCCTACCTACACCGGGCAGCCCCGTCCCGGGCCACGGCTCGCCCTACCGACGCCGGGCAACCCCCGTCCCGGCCGCAGCACCCCCGCGCCGCAACCGAGCCCACAGCCCGCACCCACCCAGCCGCGACACCCCCGTGGGCGGCCGGATGCGCTGTCCGCCGGTCACCCGTGCCTGTGAGCGGGCGGGTGGCGGTTCGGGGCGCGGTGGGTCCGGAAGGTCAGGGCGGGGTCAGGTGAGGTTCGGCCACTGGAGCACGGCGTCGACCTTGGTCGCGTCCCCCGTCACCACCACCTCCTCCACCCCGATCCGCCGCCACAGCAGCAGGTAGAGCTGCTCGGCCGTCCCCGTGACGACACCGTCCGCCGGGACGTCCGACACCGCCAGCCGCGCCGGCTTCGCCGCACCCCCGGCGCCGACGCGCCACGTCGCCCCGGTGTCGGTCGCGGTCAGGTCCACGGTCGCGCGTCCGCCCGCCCACTCCTCGCCGTGCAGGAAGCGGGTCAGGAACTCGTCCACGCCGTCCGCCGCCAGGTCCGCCGGGATCGCGCGGACGGCGCCGGCGGCCCGCCAGGCGTCCCAGCAGTGGACGACCGCCTCGTGCGCCTGCCGCCACGCCACGCCCGCCGCGGTGTCGCGCGAGGCGTCGTTCCACCACGCCCACGCCGGCCCGTCCGACGGGTACTCCCGCTGCACGGCGACGTACCGCGCGCTGATCTCCCGCCACCCCTCGACGAGGTCCGGCCCGGTGTCCGCGGCACGCCGCGCCGCCTCGTCGTCCGGCAGCGCGCCCTTCGCCAGCACGACCAGCGTCCACCACGACTGGACCTCGGCGAGGTGCGCCACGAGGTCGGCCACCGTCCACCCGGGGCACGTGGGCACGGGCGCGCCCAGGTTGCCCTCCACCGCCTCGGTGAACGACCGGCTGTACTCCTCGACGACCCCGGTGTGATCGATCCCCATGCCGCCGGACGTTAGCGGAGGGGTCCGACAATTCCGGTGTCGTCGCAGGTCAGGAGGGTCAGGACTCGTCCGGGAACGGGTTGGTCGAGTTGCCGACGAGGTCCGCGATCGACTTGACGACCCGCGTCGGCCGGTACGGGTACAGCTCGGCGGTCGACTCCGCGGAGATGCCGGTCAGCACGAGGATCGTGCGCAACCCGGCTTCCAGCCCGGACCGCACGTCGGTGTCCATCCGGTCGCCGATCATCAGCGTGTTCGCGGAGTGGGCGCCCAGCGCGCGCAGCGCCGACCTCATCATCAACGGGTTGGGCTTGCCCACGTAGTACGGCGCGCGGCCGGTGGCGCGTTCGATCAGGGCGGCGATGGAGCCGGTGGCGGGCAGCGAGCCCTCGCGGGACGGGCCGGTGGCGTCCGGGTTGGTCGCGATGAACTTCGCGCCCTCCTCCACGAGCCGGATGGCGCGGGTGATCGCGGTGAAGCTGTAGGTGCGCGTCTCGCCCAGCACCACGTAGTCCGGGTCGCGGTCGGTCAGCACGTACCCGATCTCGTGCAGCGCCGTCGTCAGGCCGGCCTCGCCGATCACGTACGCCGAGCCGCCGGGGCGCTGCGAGTCGAGGAACCTCGCGGTGGCCAGGGCGGACGTCCAGATCGCGGTCTCCGGCACGTCCAGGCCCGTGCGGACGAGCCGGGCGCGCAGGTCGCGCGGGGTGTAGATGGAGTTGTTCGTGAGCACCATGAACGGGATGGCGTTCGCGGTCAACTCGGCGACGAACTCGCCGGAGCCGGGGATCGGGTGCTCCTCGTGCACGAGCACGCCGTCCATGTCCATCAGGTAGTTCCACTGAGCGGCCATGCCGCCAATGCTGCCAGTTCCGGCCGCGTTCGGGCGGCCACCGGACCGGGGCGCGACGGCGGTCAGGCGTCGATCACGCGCCGCCGGAACGTCTCGATGATGCTCTGGTTGTAGCGCTCCAGGACGTCCCACTCCTCCGGGGTGAACCGCGTCAGCACCTCGCGCAGCGTCTCCTGGGCCCCCGCGAACAGGTGGCTGAACTTGCCCTCGTCCTCGACGGTGACCTCGACCAGCACCTTCCGCCGGTCGTGCGGGTCGCGCACCCGCCGCACGTACCCGGCCCGCTCCAGCCGGTCGATCACGCCGGTCACGGCGCCGGTGGACAGCCCGGACAGCTCGGCGATCCGGCCCGCGGTGATGGGGCCGTCGGCGCGCAGGGCGAGGTCGAGGCACTTCTCGTCGGTCGGCGACAGGCCCATCTGCTCCGCCACCCGGCTGTGGAACAGGATGGTGAGCGCGCTGGTCTCCCGCGCGTAGCCGCTGAACCGCTCCAGCACGTCGGCGGGCACCTCGTGCTCACTCGTCATGTCAGGCAATTTAGCGGCTGCCGGCCCGGCGCCGGCATCTTCGTCCCCCTCGCCACGCGCCGCCGTCCCCCATTTCCACCAGCACCCACAAGTGTCAGCCGATTACCCTGGTAGGGGTGACAGCTGTCGAGTTGGGGCTACCCGTTGTGCGCGGCAACCCGGACACCACCGAGCGGCCGGACTCCCCGCTCCTGGTGGACCGGTTCGGTCGGACCGCCACCGACCTGCGCGTGTCGTTGACCGACCGCTGCAACCTGCGCTGCACCTACTGCATGCCAGCGGAGGGCCTCGACTGGCTGCCGAAGCCGGACCTGCTCGACGACGCGGAGCTGGGGCGGCTGATCCGCATCGCGGTGACCCGCCTCGGCGTGACGGACGTCCGGTTCACCGGCGGCGAGCCGCTGCTGCGCCCCGGGCTGGACGACGTGATCGCGGCGACGGCGGCGCTGACGCCCCGGCCGCGCGTCTCGATGACCACGAACGGGTTGACCTTGGCGAAGCGGGCGGCCGGGTTGGTGGCCGCGGGGCTCGACCGGGTGAACGTCTCGCTGGACACGCTGGACCCGAAGCGGTTCCTGCGGCTGACCCGGCGGGACCGGCTGGCGGACGTGTTCGCGGGCCTGGAGGCGGCGCGGGAGGCCGGGTTGTCGCCGGTCAAGGTGAACACGGTGCTGATGCGGGGCGTGAACGAGGACGAGGCCGTCCCGCTGCTGCGCCACTGCCTGGAGCACGGCTACCAGCTGCGGTTCATCGAGCAGATGCCGCTGGACCCGCAGCACGGGTGGGACCGGGCCGACATGGTGACGGCGGAGGAGATCCTGGCCGCGCTGCGCGCCGAGTTCTCGCTCACGCCGGAGCCGGGCGACCGGGGTGGGGCGCCCGCCGAGCGGTGGCTGGTGGACGGCGGTCCGGCGGTGGTGGGCGTGATCGCGTCGGTGACGCGGCCGTTCTGCGCGGCGTGCGACCGGACCCGGCTCACCGCGGACGGCCAGGTGCGGAACTGCCTGTTCAGCCAGTCGGAGACGGACCTGAGGGCGTTGCTGCGCGGTGGCGCGTCGGACGAGGAGATCGCCGACCGGTGGCGGGGCAACGCGTGGGTGAAGGCGGCCGGGCACGGCATCAACTCGGCCGGGTTCAGCCAGCCGGACCGTCCCATGAGCGCGATCGGGGGGTGACCGTGTCGGTGCGGTTGACGGTCCGGTACTTCGCCGGCGCGCGGGCGGCGGTGGGGGTGCCCGACGAGAGCATCGAGCTGACCGGCGACGGGGCCACGGTGGCGTCCGCGATCGAGGCGGTGCGGCGCCGGCACGGCGACCGGGTGGCCCGCGTGCTGCCGGCGTGCAGCTTCCTCCTGGACGGCGTGGCGGTCAGGAATCACGACACGCCCGTGTCAGCGGGCGCGCAACTGGACGTGTTGCCGCCGTTCGCCGGTGGCTGAGACTCCGCCACACGTCCGGGTTAAGGCGTGAGCTGTACCTCACTTAACGTGATCTATCTCGGCGGATCTCGGAACGGAAACAGACCGATAACGGTGCCCTGAGCTGGATAAACGCCGCAGTCGAAGCGTCACCCGGCAGCGTTACTGTGATGTGCGTCACGTGGACGAACGTTTGGCATGAGGCTCGCGGTTACGTACCGTCGCTCTTCGGTTGGCCCCGACCGACCGTGAGCACCACCGGGACGCCTCGCACCGAACCTGTCCACCGGCGCCCCGTGAACACACCCCGAGCGAAAGACAACCGCCGGACAGGGAAGCTGGACGACATACCGGGCCCGAACCCGAGTCGGCCGTGCAGGTGCGGGTGGCAGAGAGGGAAATGGCTTCTTACCGAGGCAAGCACCGCCCGACCACCAGTTCCTCCGCCCGGAGCATCGCGAAGGTCGCCGTCGCCGGCGTCATCGTGGGCGCCCCGCTGGCGATGGCCGCGGGCACCGCGAGCGCGCAGGGCTCCGGCGTCAACTGGGACACGGTCGCCGCGTGTGAGAGTGGCGGCAACTGGAGCATCAACACCGGCAACGGCTACTACGGCGGCCTGCAGTTCCTGCCGTCCACGTGGACCTCGCACGGCGGTTCCGGAATGCCCCACCAGGCTTCCCGCGAGGAGCAGATCCGTGTGGCCGAGAACGTCATGAAGACCCAGGGCATCGGCGCCTGGCCCGTCTGCGGCCCCAAGGGCCTCGGCGGCGCGCCGGCTCCGGCGAAGGCCAAGCCGGCTCCCGTCCAGCAGGCCGCGCCGAAGCAGCAGCAGCAGGCCCCGGCCCCGAAGCAGGCCGCGCCCGCCCCGAAGCAGGCCGCCCCTGCTCCGGTGACCGTGGCGCTGCCGTCGACCAACCCCAACGGCGACTACGAGATCAAGTCGGGCGACAGCCTGTCGAAGATCGCGGAGGAGCTGAAGGTCGAGGGCGGCTGGGCCAAGCTGCACGAGCTCAACAAGCAGTTCATCCCGAACCCCGACCTGATCCTGCCGGGGCACAAGATCGCCACCAAGTGATCTCCGGTCGGCGCGAGCCGGCGCAAGACGGAACCGGGACCCCGGACGCCCCCCTCGGCGCCCGGGGTCCCGAACCCGTTGCAGGGGGTCCGCCGCGGCGCGCGTAGCCGTGCCGCCCGGTCAGGGCATGTTGACCCACTCGTCGGTGCCGTCGGCGAACACCTGCCGCTTCCACACGGGCAGCCGCCGCTTCACCTCGTCGACGAGCTCCGAGCACACCGCGAACGCCTCACCCCGGTGCTCGGCGGACACGGCGCACGCCAGCGCCACGTCCCCGATCGCCAGCTGACCGACCCGGTGCGACACGGCGACGGCGCGCACGCCGTCGAACCGGCCCACCACGTCCGCCACCACCTCGGCCACCACGGCGCCCGCCGTCGGGTGGCCCACGTACTCCAGCTCGCGCACGGAACGCCCGTGGTCGTGGTCGCGGACCACCCCGGCGAACGTCACCACCGCGCCCGCCGCCGCGTGCTCCACCAGCTTCGCGTGCTCGTCCACCGACAGCGGCTCGTCGCTGACGGTCGCGCGCAGGACCTCGGTCATGCGTGGTCACCTCCGGACACCTGGTCGACGGCGTGCTCCAGCACGGTCGCGAGCACGTCCAGCCCGTCACGCACCCCGCCGGTCGAGCCGGGCAGGTTCACCACGAACGTGCGGCCCGCGACACCGGCCACCCCGCGCGACAGCACGGCGGTCGGCACGCGCGGCCAGCCCGAGTTCCGGATGGCGTCCGCCACGCCCGGCACCTCGAAGTCCAGCACCGACCGGGTCGCCTCCGGGGTCCGGTCGGTGGGGCTGATGCCCGTGCCGCCGGTCGTGACGACCACCGCCACCCCGTCCGCGACGGCCGCGCGCAGCGCCTCGGCCACCGGCTCGCCGTCCGGCACGACCACCGGGTCGGGCACGTCGTAGCCGCGTTCCCGCAGCCAGTCGACGATGATCGGCCCGCCGCGGTCGGCGTAGACGCCCGCCGAGGCCCGGTTCGACGCGGTGACCACGCGAGCCGTCCGGGGCGCCGCCGCCGCGGCGGGAGGCGTCACGGTCGCTCCCAGAGGCCGGTCTTGCCGCCCTCCTTGCGCTCGACCCGCACCTCGTCCAGCGACGCCGCCGGGTCGACCGCCTTCACCATGTCGTGCAGCGTCAGCCCGGCCACGGCCACGGCCGTCAACGCCTCCATCTCGACCCCGGTGCGGTCGGTGGTGCGGACGGTCGCCGTGATGCGGACCTCGGCGTCACCGGGGACCAGGTCGACCTTGATCCCGGACAGCGCGATCGGGTGGCAGAGCGGGACGAGCTCCCACGTCCGCTTGGCCGCCATGATCCCGGCGATCCGGGCCGTGGCCAGCGCGTCGCCCTTCGGCAGGCCGTCGCTGCCGAGCAACGCCACCACCTCGGACGTCGTGCGCAGCACTCCGGAGGCGACCGCGGTGCGGGTGGTCGGCTCCTTCTCGGAGACGTCCACCATGCGGGCGGCCCCGCTGGAGTCCAGGTGGGTGAACTGGTTGCTCATAGCAGAATGCTAGGCCGATTCGGTCGCGGCCTTGCGGACCGCTTCCGCCACCGCCGGGGCCACCGACGAGTCGAACACGCTCGGCACGATGAACGAGGCGTTGAGCCGCTCGCCGTCCACGACGTCCGCGATCGCGTTCGCGGCGGCGATGAGCATCGCGTCGGTGATGGTCCGGGCGTGCGCGTCGAGCAGGCCCCGGAACACGCCGGGGAACGCCAGCACGTTGTTGATCTGGTTCGGGAAGTCGCTGCGCCCGGTGGCGACGACGGCGGCGTGCTTCTGCGCCTCCATCGGGTCGATCTCCGGGTCCGGGTTGGCCAGCGCGAACACGATCGCGTCGGAGTTCATCGTGGCGACCTGCTCGGCGCCGAACAGGTTCGGCGCGGACACGCCGATGAAGACGTCCGCCCCGACGAGCGCGTCGTGCAGGCGGCCGCTGACGTTGTCCTTGTTGGTGGTGGCCGCGATGGACTTCAGGTTGTCGTCCAGGCCGGGCCGGTCGCGGTGGACGATGCCGTCGACGTCGACGGCGACCACGTCGCCGGGCTCCTGCTTGAGCAGCAGCCGGATGATCGCCGAGCCCGCCGCGCCGACCCCGCACACCACGACCTTGCAGTCGGAGATCTTCTTGCCGACGACGCGCAGGGCGTTGCGCAGCGCGCCGACGACGACGATCGCCGTGCCGTGCTGGTCGTCGTGGAAGACGGGGATGTCGAGCTTCTCGCGCAGCCGGGCCTCGATCTCGAAGCAGCGGGGCGCGGCGATGTCCTCGAGGTTGATGCCGCCGTAGACGGGGGCGATCAGCTCGACCGCGCGGATGATCTCCTCGGTGTCCTGGGTGTCCAGGCACACCGGCCAGGCGTCGACGCCGGCGAACTTCTTGAACAGCGCGGCCTTGCCCTCCATCACGGGCAGCGCGGCGGCGGGCCCGATGTTGCCCAGGCCGAGCACGGCGGAGCCGTCGGTGACCACGGCCACCGTGTTGCGCTTGATGGTGAGGCGACGGGCGTCGTCCGGGTTCTCCGCGATGGCCATGCAGACGCGGGCGACGCCGGGCGTGTAGGCGCGGGAGAGGTCGTCGCGGTTGCGCAGCGGCACCTTCGACGCGATCTCGATCTTGCCGCCGAGGTGGACCAGGAACGTCCGGTCGGACACCTTGCGGACCACGATCCCCGGCAGCAGCTCCAGGGTGTCGGTGATGTCCTTGGCGTGGTTCGCCGACAGCGCGTTGCACGTGAGGTCGATGATCACCCGGTCGGTGTGCGACTCGACCACGTCGAACGCGGTGATCACCCCGCCGGCCCGACCGACCGCCGAGGTGAGGTCGCCGGCGGCCGACGCCGACGGCGGGGCCTCCAGCCGGACGGTGATCGAGTACCCAGGGCCGGGGACCGGCATCGAACCTCCCAGAACAGCACAGCTCAAGAGGGGGACGAGCCTAGTCCGCACGCGAATACGGAACGCGCGCGGCTCGACGGCCGCGCGCGTCACGGGGTGCTAGCGGTTGATCTCCGTCACCGGGTGGCGGTAACCCAGGTCCTCGACCGGCAGCGGGAAGGTGATCGTGCCGAACGGGGACAGCGCGCCCTGCACGTCGCTGGTGAGCTCGGTGACCGGGTGCTCTTCGCCGGCCGGCGCCTCCGGCCAGTGCGGGTCGATGCGCTCGGGGCGGGCCTTGGCCACGATTCCTCCTCGGTGGTCGGTTTCGCGCACCAGTGTGCCTCACCGGCGCGACGGGCCGTCCACCGTGCCGGGGCGCGAAAATCGAGAGCCCTGTCACCGTCCGGTCCCTAGCCTGGTGGCCGTGGGCACATCGGTGGAACTCCTCAACGTGATCGACGTCGAGGCGACGTGCTGGGACGGCGACCCGCCTCCCGGCCAGGTGAACGAGATCATCGAGATCGGGTTGACCACGGTCGACCTGGCGGCGGGCGAGCGGGTCGGCAGGAACCGCGTCCTCGTGCGGCCGGAGCGGTCGGCCGTCAGCCCGTTCTGCACGGAGCTGACGGGGTTGACGCAGGCCGAGGTCGACACCGGGGTGACGTTCGCCGAGGCGTGCCGGCTGCTGGAGGTCGAGCACGAGGCGGGCGTGCGGCCGTGGGCGAGCTGGGGCGACTACGACCGCAAGCAGTTCGCCCGCCAGTGCCGGGACGTGCGGTACCCGTTCGGGCGACGGCACTGGAACGCGAAGCTGGTCTTCTCCCAGGCTCACGGCCTGCGGAAACGTCCCGGCATGGCGCAGGCGTTGAAGATCGCCGGCCTGCCGCTGGAGGGCAGGCACCACCGGGGCGAGGACGACGCCTGGAACATCGCCGCCCTGGTTCTGCACCTGCGGGCGCGTGACGCGTGGCCGACCACCCCCACCACCCCGGCCGACGCCTACCGGTGAGCCCGCCGCGGGGCCGACGGGTTTCGGGGGCTGGGCGGCGCGGGCGGGGTGCGCGGCATATACCGTGGTGAGGATGTCCGCCACCACCCTCGCCGAGTGGCTGCGGGCGCAGGACGACACCGCGCTCGTGGCTCTGCTGCGCGCCCGGCCGGACCTGGCCACGCCGCCGCCGGCGGACACGACGGTGCTCGCCACCCGCATCGGGTCGCGGGCGTCGGTGGCGCGGGCCTGCGAAGACCTCGACACGCTCACGTTGACGGTCCTCGAAGCGCTGCTCGTGCTGGACGCCGACGTCGCCCCGGTCCCGTCGACCGCGGTGCTCGACCTGTTCGGCGGCACGGACGTCCGACCCGCCCTCGACACGCTGCGCGCCCGCGCCCTGCTCTGGGGCGACGACGACGCGCTGTCCACCCCGCCCGCCACCAGGGACGCCGTCAACCCGTTCCCGTGCGGCCTCGGCCGGTCGGTGCCGCGGCTCGCCGACGCCGACCTGACCGCGCTGGACCCGGACGAGCACCGGGTCCTCCAGACCCTCGCCGCCGGACCGCCCGTCGGGCAGACGAAGGACGCGGCGCACGTCGTGTCGCTCGCCAACGCCCGGACGCCGATCCAGAAGCTGCTGGCCCGCGGCCTGCTCGTGCGGCGGGACGCGCTGACCGTCGAGCTGCCGCGCGAGATCGGCCTGAAGGTCCGCGGCGACCGGCCGCTGGGCGCGATCCAGACCACCGAGCCGCCCCTCACCACGGCGCGCCGCGACCAGTCGAGCGTCGACCACACCGGCGGCGGCGAGGCGTTGGAGCTGTGCCGGCACGTGGAGTCGCTGCTCAAGAGCTGGTCGGAGGAGCCGCCCGCGGTGCTCCGGTCGGGTGGCGTGGGCGTGCGCGAGCTGCGGAAGCTCGCCAAGGACCTCGACGTGGACGAGCGGCGTGCCGCGCTGCTGGTGGAGCTGGTCGTGAACGCGGGCCTGGTCGCCGACACGGAGGGCGTCGAGCCCGAGTGGGTGCCGACGACGCAGACCGACACGTGGCTGGTGGCGGCGCCCGAGCACCGGTGGGCGACGCTGGCGCAGGCGTGGCTGGACCTGCCCCGGCTGCCGGGCCTGATCGGGCAGCGCGACGACCGCGACCGGCTGCTCAACCCGCTGGCGCCAGAGCTGAACCGGCCGGGCGCGCCGCGGGACCGCAAGCGCATCCTCGAAGCCCTCGCCGCGCTGGAGCCCGGCACCGCCGTGACCGACCCGGACGAGCTGGCGGCCGTGCTGGCGTGGCGCGCGCCGCGACGTGGCGGCCGGCTGCGCGACGAGCTGGTGCGCTGGACCGTGGACGAGGGCACGCAGGTGGGTGTCATCGCGCACAACGCGATCACCGCCCAGGGCCGCACGCTGCTCAGCGAGGGTCCGGGCGCGGCGGCGAAGCGGCTGGCCGACGCGTTGCCCGCCCCGGTCGACCACGTGCTGGTGCAGGCCGACCTGACGGTCGTCGCGCCCGGCCGGCTGGACCCGGAGCTGGCCGACGAGATCGCGCTGGTCGCGGACGTCGAGTCGGCGGGCGGCGCCACCGTCTACCGGGTGCGCGAGGGGTCGGTGCGGCGCGCGTTCGACGCCGGCCGCAGCGCCGCGGACCTGCACGAGCTGTTCCGGGCGAGGTCGCGCACACCGGTGCCGCAGTCGTTGACGTACCTGATCGACGACGCGGCCCGCAAGCACGGGCGGCTGCGCGGTGGCGCGGCCGGGTCGTTCCTGCGCTGCGACGACCCGGTGCTGATCACCGAGGTGCTGTCGCACCCGGCGGCGGAGCGGCTGGCGCTGCGCAAGATCGCGCCGACCGTGGTGGTGAGCCCCCTGCCGCTGGCGGAGGTGCTGGACGGGCTGCGCGCGGCCGGGTTCGCGCCCGCCGCGGAGGGTCCGGACGGGCACGTGCTGGACCTGCGGGCCGGTGGCCGCCGGATCGCCGGGAAGGGGCGGCGGAAGCCGGTGCAGCCGAGCACGGCGTCCGACGAGCAGCTGGGCGAGCTGGTGCGGCTGGTGCGGGCGGGTGACCGCGCGGCGACGACCACGGGCGGCGCGCGGGTGTCCGTGCCCGGTCACCTGGGCGCGGGGCCGTCGGCCACCCTGGCGCTGCTGCAACGGGCGGCGCGGGAGGGGCGGAGCGTGCTCGTCGACTTCGTGGACAGCCACGGCACGGCGGCCCGGCGCGTGATCACCCCGCAGGTCGTGGGCGGCGGGGTGCTGGAAGGCGTCGACGTCAGCTACGGCGAGGTGCGCCGGTTCCCGCTGCACCGCATCACGTCCGCGGCCCTCGTCGAAGACGACCGTGCGTGATCACCGTTCGTGAGCGTTGATCACCTGTTGGTGACGGTGGGGCGGCCTAGCGTCGTCGTGAGGGTGTCGTCCCGGCACCCGAGGACGACGACGAAGGAGAACCCCTCGTGAAGACCATTCGCAAGGCAGCCGTGGTCGGCGCGGTCGCGCTGGCGGCCGTGCTCGGCCCCGGCACCGCCCTGGCCGCCCCGGCCCTCGACGGCTCGAAGACGACCGTCGCGCAGGAGGCGCTGGGCGGGTGGGACGACGACTGCGACGACGACACGAACGACGACTGGTACTGCGACGACGACTGGGACGACTGGGACGACGACTGGAACGGTGACTGGGGTAGCCGGCACGGCGTCCACTGACCCGTCCGCGACGTGGTTGACCAGCTACGCGACAGCCGGCCGGCTACAAGGGTGGCTGATCAGCCACCGTCACGGCGTGAGCACCGCCAGGCCTGGCGCACGTCGAAGGGCGGCCTCCCGCGGGAGTCCGCCCTTCGGTGTTGACACGGTCACGTGGCGCGGCGATCAGCCCGCGCGCACCGACATCCACTGGCGCATGGCGTGCTCGACCAACGTGATCAACGTCTGCTTGGTCGACTGCCGGTTGCGCGCGTCGCACGTCACTATCGGCACGGACTGGTCGATGGTGAGCGCGTCGCGGACGTCCTCGATGCGGTGGTGCAGCAGGCCGTCGAAGCAGTTGACGCCGACGACGTAGGGCAGCTGCCGGTCGTCGAAGAAGTCGATCGACGCGAACGCGTCGGCCAGGCGGCGGGTGTCGACGAGCACGATCGCGCCGATGGCGCCGCGCACGAGGTCGTCCCACATGAACCAGAACCGGTGCTGGCCGGGTGTGCCGAACAGGTACAGGATCAGGTCCTGGTCCAGTGACACCCGGCCGAAGTCCATGGCCACCGTGGTCGTGACCTTGTTCGGCGTGGCCGAGAGGTCGTCGACCCCGGCGCTGGCCTCGGTCATCACCGCTTCGGTGGTCAGCGGAACGATCTCCGACACGGAACCGACGAACGTAGTCTTGCCCACGCCGAAGCCACCGGCCACCACGATCTTCGCGGAGGTCGTCGGCTTCTTGGCGCCTTCGGCCGCGTTGGGGCTAGAGCCTGCGAAGCCCACTGAGCACCCTCTCAAGGAATTCAATGGACGGCCGGTCCCCCACGACCAAGCCACCCTGGTGAATCAAAACCAAACCCATGCTCGCCATGTCGCCGATCAGCACCCGGACCACGCCGAGCGGGAGCCGGAGGTGAGCGGCGACCTCGGCCACCGACCTGGTGTCGGTGCACAACCCGCAGATAGACCGGTGCTCGGGGAGCACCGCCGCGTCGCGTTCGAGACCGCGTTCGCTGGTGGAGACCAGCGCCTCGATCGCGAGGTCGTAATCGGGCCGGGTGCGGCCACCGGTCCGGGTGTACGGGCGCACCAGCGAGCCCGACTCGGCCGCCGGGTTCTCCTCGCGCCGCACGACCGGCTGGGGACCGGTCGTGTACGGCACTTGTTCCGGCACGCTGTCGGGCAGGCCGTGGGCACCGAAGAGATCGGCGCCCGGACCTCCGAACAGGCCGCTGCCGTACCCGTCGATGTCGAACCGGTTGGGAACGTCGTCGTAGTCGTACGACGAGTCGTCAACCTCACGCTGAGACATATCGTCTTGCCCCTGCCCTGTGCCTTCGACCCGTGATCCCGGCGCCTGCTCCGCCCGGCGACCCGACCACGAGTTGGGTGCGTCCTCGGCTTCCTCGTCCTGTGCGGGGTCGGCATCCGGCTCAGCGAATTGGAAGCCCCCGACCGCCCACTCCTGGTAGTTGAAGTTCCTACCGAAGCGTCGGCCGCCGGCGCCAGATCGTTCAGCCATTTACCTTCACCCCCACGATCTCATGAGGATCTACCGCCGAACCACGCCCTGGAGCTGCGCGCGCAGCTCCGGGGTGAGCTGCTGGCCCACGCGCTCGACCAGAAGCGTCATCTCGTACGCGACGAGGCCGATGTCGCAGTTCGGGGCCGCGAGCACCGCGAGGCACGACCCGTCGCTGATCGACATCAGGAACAGGTAGCCCCGCTCCATCTCGACCACGGTCTGGTTCACCGTGCCCGCCTCGAAGCACCTGGCCGCGCCCGCCGTGAGGCTGACGAGCCCGGATGCCACGGCGGACAGCTGTTCGGCGCGGTCGCGGGGCAGGCCCTGCGAGCCGGCGAGCAACAGCCCGTCCGCCGACACGACCACGGAATGTGCCACACCGGGAACCCGGCGCACGAAGTCGGTGATAAGCCAACCAAAGCTGCCTGGCTGAGCTGCGGTCGTCACTCCTGCTCCTCGTCTTGCCGGCTCGACATGTCACCAGCGTAAGCGTCGATCAAAGCGTGTCGCCCTCGACGGACGCCCTGCTGAAGACTCGACATGCGTCCACGGATCGCGTCAGCCGATCGTGGTGGCAGCGGGGGCCGCTGCGGTTGCCGCTCCGCAGCCTGCGGCTTCGGTGCGGCGGATCCCGGCACAAGCTGAGCCTTGGGCACCCGCTTGGGCAACCCCGCCTGTGTCGTGGTCTCGGGTGCCTTGCTGAGCAAGGCCTGTGCTGCCTGCCACCCCTCGTCGGCGGGCGAGTGCCACACCGACTCGGCGGACTGCGCGTCCGGCTCGGGTTCGGCGACCGGTTCGGGCTCGGTCACGCGGGACACCTCCCCAAAAGGGTTCTCCGAAGCGCGCTTGGGCAGGTTGTTGGGGGAACCGGGCTGCCTCTTCGGCAGACCGCCCTCGGTCAGACTAGTGCCGGCGTGGGCGTCGCCACGCTGAGGCAGGGCAACATCGGCTTCGCGCTTCGGCGCGGAGCCCCCGTCGAGGGTGCCGCGGTGCGGCGGGGCGTCGTCGGAGACGCCCGGCGTGACCGGCGGCACGGGCCGCGGCTTGCGGGTCGGCAGGGCCGACTCCTCGCGCGCGACCGGCTCCGGCTCGGGGGCCGGCGGCACGGCCTGCGCGGTCGCCGCCGACGTCTCGCTGCCCACGGCCTGGAACCACTGCGACAGGACGGCCTCGTAGATCGGCAGCCGCTCGGTCGGGGCGTCCAGCTCGTGATCGGCCGGCCTGGTCGACGGCGTGTGCTCGGGCGCGGAGCCGTTGCGGCGCGCGGGCTCCGGTTCCGGCTCGGGGTCGGCGAGGAAGCCGTGGTCCAGCGCCGGGGCGAACTGGGTGGTCTCGAAGCCGTGCTCGTAGGCCGTGTCGTGCTCGTCACGGTCCTCGTAGGCGGTGAACAGGGTCGGCTCGCCGAACGAGCCCTCGGGCTCCCGCTCGACGTCGCGCTCGGCGCCCGCCGACAGCCACGACCCGGACACCTCGCCCGACGTCTCCGCGGGCGCCTGGCCGAACGTCGGGGTCTCGCCGAACGCCGGCACGCGCGCCGGGTCGTGGTCGCCCTCGCCCTGCACGAAGCTCACCGGGAACGCCGGCTCGTCCTCGACGCGCGGGATGCTCGGGAAGCTCGCGTCGTCGTCCAGGCGGGACAGGGTGCCGGTGCCGAACGCGCCGGCGATGCCGGACGCGCGCTGCGCCGTGTTGCCGAAGCCGGAGTCCTGGAACCCGGAGTCCTGGAAGCCCGAGTCCTGGTAGCCGGAGTCCTGGAACGAGTCGCCGAACGCGGTGACGGGCTCGGCGCCCATCGGCGAACCGGACGCGCCGGGCTGCTGCACCAGGGTCTCGGGCACGAGCACGAGCGCGGTGGTGCCGCCCTCGATGTCCTCGTTGGCGCGCAGCCGGACCCGGATGTCGTGCCGCTTCGCCAGCCGCGCGACCACGTACAGGCCCATGCGGCGGGACACGGCGACGTCGACGTCCGGCGGGTCGGCCAGGCGGGTGTTGGCGTCGGCGATCTCCTGCTCGCCCATGCCGACGCCGCGGTCCTGGATCTCGATCGCCAGCTCGCCCTTGCGGGTGCGGGCCGTGCGCACGGTGACCTTCGTCACCGGGTCGGAGAACGCGGTGGCGTTGTCCAGCAGCTCCGCGATCAGGTGCACGAGGTCGTTGACGGCGCGGCCCTGGACGGTCAGCTCGGGCGTCTGGCCGACCTGCACGCGGGCGTACTGCTCGACCTCGGACACCGCGGCGCCGAGCACCTCGGCGGCGGGGACCGGGCGGGTCAGCCGGCGGGACAGGTCCGTGCCGGAGAGGACCAGCAGGTTCTCGCTGTTGCGCCGCATGCGGGTGGCGAGGTGGTCCAGCTCGAACAGGCTGGCCAGCTGGTCGGGGTCCTGCTCGTCCTGCTCCAGCCGGTCGATCAGGTTCAGCTGGCGCTCGACGAGCGCCTGCGACCGGCGGGACAGGTTGACGAACATCGAGTTGACGTTGTCGCGCAGCAGGGCCTGCTCGGCCGCCAGCCGCACCGCCTCGCCGTGCACCGCGTCGAACGCGCGGGCCACCTGGCCGACCTCTTCGCGGGTCGTGATCGGCACCGGCGCGATGGCCGTCTTCGCGGCCTCCTCCGGGTTCGGGTCGGCGAGGATGCGGCCGACCGCCTCCGGCAGGCCGTGGTCGGCCACCTCGAGCGCGGTGCGGCGCAGGACGCGCAGCGGGTTCAGGATCGAGCGCGCCACGAACAGCGCCATGAGCATGGCCAGCAGCAACGCGCCGAGGACGATGCCGGAGTCGCGGAACGCCGCGGCGCGGGCGGCGCCGGTCAGCTCGTCGGTGCGGTTCTGCAGCCGCTCCAGCAGCAGGTTCTCCACGTCGCGGGTCAGGTTCACCGTCAGCGTGGACGCGATGTCCCACTTCTCGGGCCGCAGCGACGTGAGCGGCTGGCCGGCGGCGGCCAGGTTCAGCGCCGTCTCCTGCATGTCGTTCGCGGTGTCGACGATCAGACCGGTGACCGTGTCGTCGTAGATCTTGGCCTGGTCGGCGGTCGCGGACTTGCGGAAGTCGTTGCGGGCGGCGTCCAGCTCGGCGTTCGCCGCGAGGAGCTGGCGCTGCTGGCCGGGGCCGAAGGCGCCGCTCTGGAAGACGTCGAGCATGATGCCGCGCTTGCGCGACTCCTGCTCCTTGATGCGGGCGATCGCGTTGGTCGCGAGGTGCAGCCGCACGAGCTCGGGCTCGTTGATGCCCGCGATGGCCTGCTCGCCGAGGTCGAGGAGGCTCTCCACCGACTCGGAGTAGGTGCGCATGACGGCGTCGGACGGGTACTGGGTGTCGCGGACCGCGTTGCGCAGGCTGTTCAGCCGGTCGAGCTGGCTGGACGCGCGCCGGAACCGGGTCACGACCTCGTCGTCCAGGTCGGAGCTCAACTCGACGATCTTGCCGTTGAGGGCCTGCACGGTGTCCTCGACGCGGCGCAGCTGGCGGTCGAGCACGACGCGGTCCAGCTGCTTGCCGGACGCCACGTGGCTCGCGCTCAGGTCGCGCTCGCGCTGCAACTGCTGCACCAGGTCGGCGACGGCCGACTCCAGCTGGATCTGGTTGGCCAGTTGGTTGAGGTCGGTGGCGTCGGCGAGGTCGGAGTTCACCCGCAGGCCGCCGAGCACGAGCGCGGCGATGGTGGGGATCAGCAGGACGGCCGTCAGCTTGGTGGGCAGCCGCCAGTTGCGCAGCCGCCACGCCGCGCCGTGGGTCTTCTGCTTGCGGCCCGTCGCGGTCGACCCGGCCCTGGTCCGCTCGGCACCCGTTGACTCGGTCACAGTTCCATCACTCAGCGCAGCCAATCCGTCACCCGTTCCGGGCCTTTCGGAGCGCGGTGGAATCCCCACGCCTGACTGGCTGGGACCTCTCTCTCGACGGGCCACCCTGGGCTTCCTCTTCTGGCAGCAGTGTTCCCCGGCCTCTCCCCCGCGGACCGAAGCATGGACTCGAAATCGGGCCGAATTGCAGCACAGGAGCAGTGGTGCCGGCTAGTCACCCCGCTCCGCGCTCGGGACACGACGGTCTGCGACGACCTGTGCCACCAGGCGGGGAGCGTAGTGCTCGTGCCCAGGCCGGGGGAAGACTCCGGAAGCACTCACCGTATCGGAGCAGGGCTGTCGTTTCATACCTCTGGGTGGTTACGATCCCCCGCATCGACAAGTGCGTCGAGAAATTCGTTGATCAAATAGACCTCGCTCTCAGGTCATCCCGGCGAGAGGTGCCATGGCTACCCCAGCACGTGTTCTGCGACGTGCGGCAGCGTTGTTCGCGTGTGCCGCGACCTTGACGGCGTGCGGACTGCTCCCCGGCACCGACGGGAACGACCGCCCCGACGTGGAGCGCAACACACTGCGCATCGGTGTGCTGCCCGTCGTCGACGTGGCACCGCTGCGCCTCGCCTACAACAACAAGCTGTTCGAGAAGGCCGGCCTGCAGGTGCAGCTCGTGCCGCTGAACAACGAGGTCGAGGGCATCAAGCAGCTCGACACGACGCTCGACCTGACGTGGGCGACGCACGTCTCCCTGTTCCGCAGCTACGCCGAGGGCACCCAGCTGCAGCTGCAGGGCGAGGCGTACCAGGCGGGCGCGAACACCATGGCGCTCGTCACCATCGACGAGTCGTACGACAACCCCGGCAAGAGGACCAGCCCGCGCATCGCGGTGCCGTCCACCGGTGACGTGGGCGCGCTCACGACGAAGGCCGTGCTGAAGACCGCGGGCGTCGAGAAGCAGCGCATCACGCCCGTCGAAATGCCGTTCGAGCAGATGGTGGACGCCATGCGGGCCAAGGTGGTCGACGCGGCGTGGATGACGGAGCCGTACATCACCAAGGCGCAGCGCGACGTCGGCGCCCGCATCCTCACCGACACGGCGGTCGGCCCGACCAAGGACTTCCCCATGTCCGGGTACGCGTCGAGCAAGAAGTTCGCCGACGGCAACCCGCGCACCCTGGCCCTGTTCCGCCAGGTCCTGCGGGACGCGCAGGAGGCGGCGTCGAACGACAAGCTGTCCGTGCAGAACGCCCTGACCGGCTACATGGACGTCGACCAGCAGACCGCGGCGCTGGTGGCGGTGGGCACGTTCCCGCTGTCGCTCAACCCGGTCCGGCTCCAGCGCGTCGCCGACATGATGGACACCGAAGAGGTGCTGCCGGAGCGGTTGGACGTCGGCGGGTTGTTGCCGCCCGGAACCACCAACTGACGCACGGTCAGCGCACCGCTAAGCCAGAGGGGCCTTCCGATTGCCGGAAGGCCCCTTATTTTCGGCTTTAAGCGCGCGCTTTGGCTCGCATCACACGTCCGTCATGCAGATCGTCGTAGCGGGCTGTGAGTAAACGGACACGGTCTCGCCACTCTCGCACTCGTTCTCGTCCGCCCGGCCTTCCACGACCTTCGTCACCTTGTAAGTCGCGCTCGAATCGCAGGTCACCTTGCTGGTTTTGCCCGCGACAATCGAGCCTTCCTCCTTGAAGCAGTCGCCCTCGGCGGCGTTGAGCATCAGGCACAGCTTGAAGCCGTCACTTCGCCGTCCGCCACTGGTGGAATACTCGGCGTAGTCACCGGACGGGCACGCGTCCGAGCCGCTGTCGAGGTTGGCGACCACCTTGAACGCCGCCTCGGCCGACGAGCAGTCGATCTTCTCCACGTCGGCGTCCGAGGCGCTGGCCGAGTTCACCTTGATGCAGTCGCCCGCCTCGGCGCCGGCCGGGCCGTTGACGCCCGCGATGACGCCCGCGATGACGATGCCGACGATCGCCAGGACGACGGTCCCGATCAGCGCTTTCGCGCCGCGTGACGTGACCTTGTTCGGCGGCGGCGGGAAGTTCTGGGGGTAGCCCGGCTGCGGGTGGCCCGGCGGGTACGGCGGCTGGCCGAACTGCGGCTGACCGGGCTGGCCAGGCTGGTGACCGGGCTGCGGGTAGCCGGGCTGGGGCTGGCCGAACGGGGGCTGACCCGGCTGGGCGTAGCCGGGCTGCGGGTAGCCGGGCTGGGCGTAGCCGGGCTGCTGGTACTGGGGCGGCGGACCCTGGTAGCCGGGCATCGGCTGGTAGCCGGCCTCCTGGGCCGGGTAGCCGGGCTGGTCGGGCTGCCCCGGGTAGCCGGGCTGGCCGGACTGGCCGGGCTGGTACGGCGGCTGGCCGGGCTGTTGCGCCGGGAACCCCTGGGGCGACGACGGCGGCCCCCAGCCGGGCTGCTGGGGTGGCTGGGGGCCTTGCGGCTGGCCGGGGTTCGACGGCTGGTCGGGTGGCGTGGTCACCTGGCGTTCCTCTCGCGATGTGGCGAGCGGAACGTACCCCCGGGCGACGGCCGGGCACAGCGGATTGGGCGGCGGACGGGCTCAGCCCGGCCCGGCGCGCCCCAGGCAGAACGTCACGACCGGCTCCGGGTACTGCACGGCCCGGCTCCGACCGCAGTTCACCAGCGCCGAGACGGCCTTGACGACGCGGACCGCGTCGGTGGTCGCGCAGTCGACCTTGCGCAGGCCGGTGCCCTTGTCGTGCTGGTAGCACGCGCCCTCGACGAAGTTGGGGATCAGGCACAGCGTGGTCGAGCCGGTGTAGGTCGAGTAGGGCGCGCCGCCGGTCGGGCACTCCTTCGCGTCGTCCACGACCTTCGCGACCTTCAGGGTGGCGTCGTCGGAGCCGCACTCCACGGCCAGGTACCGCGGCTTGTCGGCGACGCCCTCGATCCGCGCGCACGTGCCGGGCTCGGGGGCGCTGCCGCCGTGGTCGCCGCCGAACACCGTGACCGCGAACGCGGCGGCCACCGCGACCGCCACCGCGCCGATGACCCACCCGTTCTTCCGCATGGAACAGGGCATCGGCACGGGCGCGCGCCGGATTGAGCCGGTTCACCCGCGCGTGTCACATCCGGGTTCGCATCCGGGCGGGCTCACACCCGGGCGGGCTCACGTCCGGGCGGGCTCACATCTGGGCGGGCTCGACGCAGTACGCGACGGGCGGCTCGGGGTAGGACATGCCCGCGGAGCCGGGGCAGACCGACAGGTCGGCGGCGCCCGGCACGACCTTGGTGACCTTGAACGTCGCCGGGCCGGAGCACTCGGTCTTCACGAACCCGGGGCCTTCGCCGGGCCCGTAGCAGGCGCCCTCGGCCAGGTTCGGCAGCAGGCACAGCTTGTGGTCGCCGCCGGAAGCCGGGGCGACCTCGGTGTAGAGCCCCTCCTCGGGGCAGGCCGCGTCGGCCTCGTCGAGGACCTTGCCGACCTTGAAGGACGCCTCGTCGGCGGAGCAGTCGAGGACGTCGACGTCGGTCCGGTCGTCGGTCTCGGCAGCGACGCTCACGCAGTCGCCCGCCTCGGCCGCGGCGGGACCGCCGGTGAGCTGCCGGACGCCGTACACGACGAGGCCGGCCAGCACGACCAGCAGGACGCCGAGGAGGATCTTCCGGCCACCGCCGGCCATCCCCGCCCGACCCGTCCGGCCCTCACCCGTCCCGGCCCCACCGGGGGTGGCGGGCACGCGGTCGTCGGCCGCGTCCGGCCCGCTCGGCTCGTTGCTCATGGTCATCCTCGCTGACGGGTGCGCGTGACGGTCCCTCAAGGCAGCGGCACTGAAGGCGCGGCTCTGAAGGTACCGGCACGCGCACCCGCGAGGCGGATCAGGCGTTCTCGCCCGGGCCGAAGCAGAGCGTCAGCTTGGGCTCGGGGTAGGTCAGCGGCGCACCGTCGGTGCACGCGGCCTCGTCCTCGGTGCCCTTCAGCTGCTTGACCAGCTTGTACGCGCCGGACGTGCCGCAGTCGACGGCGGGGTAGCCCATCTTGCTGGTGTTCTCGAGCTCGTAGCAGGAGCCCTCGACCAGGTTCGGGACCAGGCACAGCTTCGAGTCGGGGCCGCGGCGGGCGGTCTCGGTGTACTCGTCGTACGCGCCGTTGCACGACTCGGTGGTGGAGCCCAGCACCTTGCCGATGGTGTAGTTCGCCTCGGCCGCGCCGCAGTCGACGGTCTTGAACTCCGGCTTCGTCGCGGTGCCGGTCAGGCTGGCGCAGTCGCCCGCCTTGGACTGGGCCGCGTCACTGGTGAAGTAGTTGATGCCGTAGACCACGACGCCGGCGACCACGATGCCGATGATCGCGGTGAGGATCCGGGCGAGGACGCCTTTCTTCTTCTTGGGCTCCGGCGGGAGCGCCTGACCCTGCTGGACGCTGGGCGGCGGGGCGGACGCGGGCATGTCCGTGCTCATGATGACCTTCGTTCATCCGGGAGAACCCCGACGGATCACGCGATGGTTCGCGTGGTGGGGCGGAGGGACGCTATCGACTGCGCCATGAGGACGTACACAGCTTTACCGAACCGAGTCCGTAAGCTTTCCGTTGCCGGACGAGTACGGTCCGCGATCAACTTGCGCGCTGTGGTCACACTGGAGGGACACCAAGCGACAGGAGTGCGCACCAGTGACCGACGGCCCTTTGATCGTCCAGTCGGACAAGACCCTGCTGCTGGAGGTCGAGCACCCGCTGTCGGACGACGCGCGCACCGCCATCGCGCCGTTCGCGGAGCTCGAACGCGCCCCCGAACACGTCCACACGTACCGGGTGACGCCGCTGGCGCTGTGGAACGCCCGGGCCGCGGGCCACGACGCCGAGCAGGTCGTCGACGCCCTGGTCCGGTTCTCCCGCTACCCCGTGCCGCAGCCGCTGCTGGTGGACGTGGTCGACACGATGGGCCGGTTCGGCCGGCTCCAGCTGGCCAACCACCCGGTGCACGGCCTGGTGCTGAACTCGCTGGACCGCGCCGTGCTGGAGGAGGTGCTGCGGCACAAGAAGGTCAAGCCGATGCTCGGTGAGCGCATCGACGACGACACGGTGGTCGTGCACCCGAGCGAACGCGGCCGGCTGAAGCAGTTGCTGCTGAAGATCGGCTGGCCCGCGGAGGACCTGGCCGGGTACGTGGACGGCGAGGCGCACCCGATCGACCTGGTCGAGGACGGCTGGCAGCTGCGCGACTACCAGCGGCTGGCCGCGCAGGCGTTCTGGGCGGGCGGCTCGGGCGTGGTCGTGCTGCCGTGCGGCGCGGGCAAGACGCTGGTCGGCGCGGCGGCCATGGCGGAGGCGGGCGCGACCACGTTGATCCTGGTCACGAACACCGTGGCGGGCCGGCAGTGGAAGCGGGAGCTGGTCGCGCGGACGTCGTTGACGGAGGACGAGATCGGCGAGTACTCCGGCGAGCGCAAGGAGATCCGGCCCGTCACCATCGCGACGTACCAGGTGATCACGCGCAAGTCGAAGGGCGAGTACAAGCACCTGGAGCTGTTCGACTCGCGCGACTGGGGCCTGATCGTCTACGACGAGGTGCACCTGCTGCCGGCGCCGGTGTTCCGGATGACCGCCGACCTGCAGTCGCGGCGGCGCCTCGGCCTCACCGCGACGCTGGTGCGGGAGGACGGCCAGGAGGGCGACGTGTTCTCCCTGATCGGGCCGAAGCGGTACGACGTCCCGTGGCGGGACATCGAGGCGCAGGGCTGGATCGCGCCCGCCGAGTGCACCGAGGTGCGGGTGACGCTGACCGACAACGAGCGGCTGGAGTACGCGACGGCCGAGCCGGAGGAGCGGTACAAGCTGTGCTCCACGGCGCGGACGAAGCTGCCGGTGGTGCGGGCGATCCTCGACCGGCACCCGGACGAGCCGACGCTGGTGATCGGGGCGTACCTGGACCAGCTGGAGTCGCTGGGCGAGGCGCTGGACGCGCCGGTCATCCAGGGTTCGACGAAGAACAAGGAGCGGGAGGCGCTGTTCGACCGGTTCCGGCGCGGCGAGCTGCGGACGTTGGTGGTGTCGAAGGTGGCGAACTTCTCCATCGACCTGCCGGAGGCGTCGGTGGCGGTGCAGGTGTCGGGGACGTTCGGGTCGCGGCAGGAGGAGGCGCAGCGCCTCGGCCGGCTGTTGCGGCCCAAGGGCGACGGCCGGCAGGCGCACTTCTACTCGGTGGTGTCGCGGGACACGCTCGACACCGACTACGCGGCGCACCGGCAGCGGTTCCTGGCGGAGCAGGGCTACGCGTACAAGATCGTGGACGCGGACGACCTGCTCGGGCCGAAGCTGCCCGACGTCGGCTGACGTCGCCCGGCGTCGGCTGGCATCGCCCGGCGTCGGCTGACATCGGCTGGCGTCCGCGTGGGCGGCCCGCGCCGGTGGTCGCCGGCGGGCCGGTGATCGTCGCCGATAGGTTGGACGCCTTCTGCGGTCCGACGATCGGGTGGACATGAACCAGGTGGTGCCGTTACCGCGGTGGTGGCTGTGGCGTCCGGGCATCGACCTGGGCGCGGTGCGGCGGGTGGACGTGCGGCGGGCCAGGCGGGAGCGGCTGCCGCCCGCGCTGGTGGTGGCGTTGCTGCTGGGCGCGGCCCTGGCGGTGGTGGCGCCGACGTTCTGGTGGTCGGCGGGGCTGGCGTGCGTGCCGTTGGCGGTGGTGGGGCTGGTGGCCGTGCTGCCGGTGCGGCTGGTCGAGTGGGACGTGGTGCGGGCGGCCGGTCCGCGGGACGTCGTGCACTGCGGGCAGTTCACCGATCCCGTCCAGCGCCGGCGGGCGGGCCGGCTGTGCGCCCACTTCGACGCGCTGCGCGGCGCGGAGGCCCGGCGGGTGGCGCGGGTGGAGGGGCTGCTGTGGCGGGCGCTGGTGGCGTTGCGGGACAGCCAGCCGGTGCGCGACGCCGTGCGGCGGGCCGAGAACCGGCCCGGTCTGTCCGCCGCGATCGCCGAGACGACCCGTGAGCTGGCCGAGCTGGACCGCCGGCTGGACCAGTTCGAGTCGGCGCTGCGGATCGTCGCCGAGGAGTCCGACCCCGGGCACGCGGAGAGCGCGCTGCGCCGCGTCGCCGCGTTGGACCCGCTCTAAGATCCCGTGGTGCTGGTCTACTCGATCCCGATGCGGAACCGGTTCCGCGGCATCACGGTGCGCGAGGGCGTGCTGCTGGAGGGGCCCGCGGGGTGGGGCGAGTTCTGCGCCTTCCTCGACTACTCGGACGCGGAGTGCGCGCCCTGGCTGGCGTGCGCGCTGGAGGCCGCCGAGCAGGGTTGGCCCGCGCCGGTGCGGGACTCGATCCCGGTCAACTGCACGGTTCCCGTGGTGTCGCCGGAGCGCGCGCACGAGATCGTGACGGCGTCCGGGTGCTCGACGGCGAAGGTGAAGGTGGCCGATCCGGGCACGGCACTGGCGTCCGACCTGGCGCGGGTCGAGGCGGTGCGGGACGCGCTGGGGCCGTCGGGCGCGATCCGCGTGGACGCGAACATGGCGTGGGACGTGGACACGGCCGTCCGGGCGATCCGCGAGCTGGAACGGGCGGCGCGGGGGCTGGAGTACGTCGAGCAGCCGTGCCCGTCGGTGGAGGAGCTGGCGGCGGTGCGGCGGCGGGTCGACGTGCGGATCGCGGCGGACGAGTCGATCCGGCGCGCCGAGGACCCGTTGAGGGTGGCGGTGGCCGGCGCGGCGGACGTGGCGGTGATCAAGGTCGCGCCGCTGGGCGGGGTGCGGCGGGCGTTGGCGGTGGCGGAGGCGTGCGGGCTGCCGTGCGTGGTGTCGTCGGCGGTGGAGACGTCGGTCGGGATGGCCGCCGGCCTGGCGCTGGCCGCGGCGCTGCCGGAGCTGGACTTCGCGTGCGGGCTGGGCACGTTGTCCCTGCTGGACGGCGACGTGACGACCGCGTCCCTGGTCCCGGTGGACGGCCGCCTGCCCGTGCCCGCGCGCGCCCCGGAGCCCGACCGGTTCGCCGACTTCGCCGCCGACGAGGCCACGACGGCCCGCTGGCTGGCCCGGCTCGACCGGGTCCGGCGCGCGCTCTGAGACGGGCTCGGCGCGCCCTCTCCCCAAACGCCGGGCCCCAGACGCCGGGCCCTGACGCCGTGCCTCAGACGCCGGGCCTCGGACGCCGGGCTTCAGACGCCGCCCGGGTTCAGGTCGAGGGAGAGCACGGCGACGTTCGAGGTGTTGAGCGACCAGCCGCACGCCGCCAGCGGCGACTCCACCCGTCCCGGGTCGTTCCGGCACGGGCGGTGTCCGGTGCGGCCGTCACCTCACCCGACTATCGGGCGGCGGGCCGGACTCCGGTCGGTCAGGGGTGGGTGATGGCCGCGCCGAGGCTGCGGACGATGCCGTCGGTGCGGGTCAGGGCCTCACTGCGGCGCGGGTTGGCGGGGACGCGGGTCAGGTCGACGACGCGGATCGGCGGCCCGAACTCGACCAGCGTCGGGATGTACGACGCCTCCCGCACGGCCCAGCCGGACGGTCCCTTCTCGAACGTGAACCGGGTGACGATGCCCTCCTCGGTGATGCCGCGCGGCTCGGAGTGGCGGGCCACCTCGTTGCCCATGCCGTAGACGACCCACTTGCCGTCGATCTGCTCGATCGGCTGCACGGCGTGCACGTGGGTGCCGATGATCAGGTCCACCGCCGGGTCCGCCAGGACGGCCCGCGCCATCTCCTTCTGCTGCGGCGTCGCCTCGTGCTGGTACTCGTTGCCCCAGTGCAGGCTGGCGACGACGACCTCCGCGCCGGCCGCCTTCGCCGCGCGGGCGGCCTCCAGCACGCCGTCGGTGGACAGCTGGTTCGCCATCCAGGGCTGCGGCAGCGGGATGCCGTTGAACCCGTACGTGAACGCGATGTGCCCGACCTTCACGCCGCGGACGTCCAGCAGCAACGGGGTCGCGGCCTCCTCGGGCGTGCGGAACGAGCCGGTGTGCTTCAGGCCGGCCGCGTCCATCACGTCCAACGTCGTCCTGATCGCGGGCGCGCCCCGGTCGAGGGTGTGGTTGGAGGCGGTGGAGCAGCTGTCGTAGCCGATGTCCTTCAACGCGGTCGCGACCTCGGGCGGCGCGCTGAACGCCGGGTAGCCGAAGGTGGGCGCGCCGGGCGCGGACAGCGGCGTCTCCAGGTGGCAGATCGACACGTCGGCGTCGATCGCCTCGCGCAGGCCCTCCAGCAGGGGCACGAAGTTCCGCGCGCCGTCCCGGTCGGCCTGCTCGGTCAGCGCCGGGTGGACGAGGATGTCGCCGCCCGCGGCGAGCGTGAACGACGGCAGCTCCGGCGCGGCCGACGTGGTCGTGGCCGGCGGCCGGGGCGAGGTGATCACCACCGGCGACCCGGTGCACGCCACCGCGGCCCACAGGCAGGCGCAGAGGCCGGCGCCGAAGCGGGCGGCCGGTCCG
>NZ_JBHTLK010000011.1:0-68205 GCF_042678885.1 Saccharothrix hoggarensis | reverse complement strand
GACGCTACGCATCCACTGTGCGGTTCTGAAAGAACCGAACCGGACCACCTGGTCCCCGTGCGCCTGTTGTTGGGTGGTGGGGTTGGGTGCCTACGGGTTGGTAATTTCATAGTGTTTCGGTGGTCATAGCGGTTGGGGAACACCCGGTCCCATTCCGAACCCGGTAGTTAAGCCTTCCAGCGCCGATGGTACTGCACTCGTGAGGGTGTGGGAGAGTAGGACGCCGCCGAACATATCGTTGACCCTCAGGGGCATCCGTTTTATGCGGATGCCCCTGAGGGCATTTTTGCGTTCTGACCGGTTTCGGTGTGACGAGGAATCGTCACGTTGTGGTCCGCGGCGACGGCTGTCCGGGCGATGCGGTGCGCGCGAGCGGGTGACGTGCCGTGAGCGCTCTTCACGGCTCCTTACCGTGACGGCATGAGCAGTGGTCAACCGATGTGGGCGCCCGCCGTTCTCGGCGTGGTCCTCCTCGTGGCGCTGGTCCTGCTGCTCCTGACCTACGTCTAAGCGGCTATTCCACGGGGTTCAGGTCGCCGGTCGGGAAGCGCCGCTCGTTGCGTTCGATCTTGGCGAACGCGGCCTCGATGAGGTCGACGTCGAGCTTGTCGGCCAGCCGCACGAGGTAGTGCATGACGTCGGCCAGCTCGTCGCGGACCTTCCAGGCCAGCTCCGGGTCTTCCATCGCGTGCGCGGCCTCCTCGGGCGTGAGCCACTGGAACAGGTCCGTCAGCTCGCCGACCTCCCCGGACAACGCCATCACAAGGTTCTTGGGCGTGTGGTACCGGTCCCAGTCGCGCGCGGCGGCGAACCGGCGCAGCGCGTCCCGCAGGTCTTCCAGGTTCATGCCCGCAGAGCTACCACACGGTGGTCGCTGGGGCGCACGCCGCGTACCCGTTTGAACGCCGTGCTGAAGGCGAACGGGTCCGCGTAGCCGACCGCGCGGGCCACCGAGCCGATGGTCGCGTCGGGCTTGGCGAGGAGATCGGCGGCCAGGTCCATGCGCCACTCGGTGAGGTACGTCAGCGGCGGCACGCCGACCAGGGCGGTGAACCGTCGCGCCAACGCCGCCCGTGACACGCCGGCACGTGCCGCGAGTTCGGCGACCGTCCACGCGTGCCGCGGTTCGTCGTGGATCGCGCGGAGGGCGGGGCCGACGATCTCGTCGCCCAGTGCCCGGTACCACGCGGGGGTGTTCGCCTCGGGCCGGTCGAACCACTCGCGCAGCGCGAACACCAGGAGGAGGTCGACGAGCCGGTCGAGGACGATGTCCTGACCGGGCCGGTCCTTGGCGACCTCCTCCGACAGGAGGTCCAGCGCGGGGCACGGGCCATCGGCGCACGGCACGACGAACGCGGCCGGCAGGGCGTTGAGGAGTCGGTCGGACACGCTGCCCTCGACCTCGTAGGCACCGGTGATCACGACCGTGTCGCCGGACGCGTCGAACCCGTACGTGCGGGTGCCGAGCCGCCACCGCTCGCAGTCCGGTTCACCGACCTGGATCTGGGGCGGCGTGGACGGGTCGTCGGCCAGTACGAACCGGTGCGGTCCGCGGACCAGGCCGATGTCGCCGGGCCGCATGAGCAGGCGGGCGCCGTCCTCGGTGAGCAGCCACGCGGTGCCGCGGACGGTGGTGATGAGGGTCAGCGGCGCCGTCACCGAGAACCCGAGCGACCACGGTGGCGACGCGAACGAGCGGCACACCAGGGCGTGCTGCGCGTGCACGCCGCGCAGGAGGTCGGTGAGAGCGTCCACGTAGACGATTGAACATGGAGTTGCGACTGTGAGCCATGTTCCGTCCACCACGACGTTGGTGTGATGGTGGCATGACAATCCTGGTTATCGGAGCCACCGGCAAGACCGGCCGTCGCGTCACCACCGCCTTGGAGGACCGCGGCGTCGCCCACCGTCCCGTGTCACGTCGTTCCGCGATCCGCTTCGACTGGGCGGACGAGTCCACCTGGGACGCCGCGCTGGACGGCGTCACGGCGGTCTACCTGGTGCCGCCCGCGATGACGTTGTCCGACGAGGAGGTGGCGGCGTTCGTGCCGCGGGCCGTGGCGGCGGGGGTGCGGCGGATCGTGGTGTTGTCGGCGCGCGGCATCATGCCGGACGACGGCCGTGAACGCGCGGTGCGCGAGTCCGGTGTGGACTGGACGATCCTGCGGCCGACGTGGTTCTCCCACAACTTCAGCGAGGACTTCTTCCTGCCGCAGGTGGTGGCGGGCGAGGTCGTGCTGCCGGCCGGCGGGGACGGCGCGCACCCGTTCATCCACGCGCAGGACATCGCGGACGTGGCGGTGGCGGCGTTGACGGAGGACGGGCACGCGGGCGTGACGTACGAGCTGTCGGGGCCGGAGGCGCTGACGTTCGCCGAGGCGTTGGCGTTGATCGGCGACGTGTCGGGCCGGTCGGCGCGGGTGGTCGACGTGCCCGCGCCCGACTTCGCGGGGCTCCTGGTGGACGGCGGTCTGAGCCGGGCGTACGCGGAGGTGCTGACGATGTCGTTGACCGCGATCCGCGACGGTCACGACGCCGCGCTGTCGGACGGGGTGCCGTCGGTGCTGGGGCGCGACGGGCGGACGTTCGGCGACTACGTCAAGGAGGCGGCGGGCGCCTGGGGCTGAGCGAGGACGAACAGGTGCTCCTCGGTGGGCTGGCCCTCGCGGTCGGGGGTGAAGGCGGTGCTCCGGGTGTCGAGCACCGTCAGGCCCGCCTGCTCGATCCGGCGGAGGAGGTCGGGGGTGGCGAAGCTGGTGAGGCGCACGGTGTGGCCGAGGAACGGGACTTCGAGGTCTTCGACGTCCATCGGCACGGTGATCAGCGCCAGCACGCCGTCCGGCTTCAGCCAGCGGGCGATCTTGGCGAGCACGGCGGCGACCTCGTCGCGGCTCATCTGGAGGAAGGGGAAGAACGCGCAGACCGCGTCCCAGCTCCGGTCCTCCGACTCCCACTCGCGGACGTCGGCGTGCGTGAACTCGGCGCGCGGCACCTGGCGGTGGGCGATGTCGACCATGGTGGCGGACACGTCGATGCCGAGGACGTCGTGGCCGGCGGCGGTGAGGTCCTCGGCGACCGGCCTCCCCGTGCCGCTGCCGATGTCGAGCACCTTGGCGTGCGCGGGCAGCCGTTCGAGCAGCAGGCGCACCGCGTCGTCCACGGCGGGGGGACGGCCGAAGGCGTCCTCGTAACCCTGGCCGACGGCGTCGAACAGCTCGGCGGCGGTGAAGGGCTGGGGGTCCACGGCTACCTCCGGATCAGGGTGAGGTGCGGTTTGGGGTGGGGTTGGGTTGGGCCTTCGCCTGGCAGGGCGGTGAGGACGAGGCCGAAGACGAGACCGTTCAGCTCTTCCACGTCGAGGAGGAGTTCGCGCGCTATGTCGTGCGGGGTGGTGCCTTGGGACCTCAGTGTGCGGAAGACCTTGGTGAGTACCTGGGACGTCTCGCGGCGGGCCATGCCGGTGGGTGGGCGGCGGGCCAGGTGGGCGCACACGGCGGTGTACTGGGGCCGGCTGAGGAGGCCCAGGTCGCGGAGGCGGTGGGCGAGGGTGAGCGGGGTGACGTGCCACGTGGCGCTCAGCGCGAGGACCTGCTCGGTCAGCGCGTTGCGGGGGACGGCGGCCAGGACGCCCGCGCGGGGGAGGAGGAAGGCGGTCGCGAACGTTTGCGCGTCGTTGGTCCGGGTGAGGCGGCCCAGTTCGCGGGCGGTGTCGAAGCGGGCTTCGTCGGGGGTCGCGGTGGGGTCGAGGAAGACGTAGGGGGTGCCGTTGTGGCGGCACGAGAACGGGCCCGCCGGGGCGCAGTCCTGCGGCAGGGAGAACACGCGGACGCCGTGCGCTTCGAGCAGGTGCACGAGGTTGGGCGCGGGCCGGTGGGGGATGCCCCAGCGAGCGCGGACCATCTCGGCCGCCGTCTCCGGGTCGGGGCCCTCCCACGTCGGCACGTCCGGCTCGGGGAACGTGAACGCGCGCGTCAGCCAGGCGTCGAAGCCGATGGCCAGGCGGGCGGCGGCCAGCGCGGCGTCACGCTGCCGCTGGGGCGCCGGTCGGGTGAACGCGACGTCGATCTCGGGGACGTCCTCGGCTTCGAGGAAGCCCGCGGGGAAGCCGAGGGCTTCGGTGAGCCTCGCCGTGGTGGCCGGTCGCGGTCGGCGGCGGCCGTGCTCGTAGTCGCCGATGCTCGCCGGGCTCGTGCCGGCCTTGCGCGCCAACTCGACCGCGGTGAGACCGCGCCGGGTGCGGGCCAGGGCGAGGCGGGAGGGCGTGAGCATGATCGCGCCATTCTCGCACCCGCCTACCGGCGCGGGACGACGGTGACGTCCACGTCGGCCGGGCCGTCCGGGCCGCGGGGCGTGGGCAGCGGGCCGAACACCAGAGGCGGCAACGTGATCCGGTGCGCCCAGCGGTCGACTACCTGGCCCTGGGGCGTCGGTTCCGGCTGCGACACCTCGCGCAGCACGACCAGCCGGTCGCCCTCCTGGTGGGGGTAGGTGACGAGGAACCACAGCTTCCACTCGTGCGTGTGCAGGGAGTCGAAGAGGGTGAACTGGTCGCTGTCGTTGCCGCGCATCATGGCCGCGATGGCGGGGCCCTTGGCGTAGTCGCTGCGCAGCGGGGCGCCGGGCGTGCCGGTGTGCCGGTTGCCCTGGAGCGTGCCGAGCACGACCGGTCTCGTCGGGTGCTGGACGAGGCCCGCGTTCCACTTGTCGACGCGCGTCCACCCCTCGGCGACGAGCACTTCGCGCAGCCTGCCGACGCGGTGGATCCAGTCGAGCAGCCCGGCGCCGTTGGTGGGGCCGAGGGGTGGCGCGGACGCCCGTGCGTCGACGCCGGCCCAGATGGCCTCGTCGAGGTGGTCGACCCTCAGCCCCAGCTCGGCCAGCCGGGCGTGGTGGTCGGCGGTCAGCTCCGTGGCGTTCGACATCCTCATGTCGGGCACGGTAACGCCGACCACCGACAATCCCGTGCCGGTCGTCACTCGGGGGCCGTCCGTACCATCGGTACGGAGAGGGATCGGGTCGCGCGTCACACGTGGGGAATCACGATGGAATCGAACTCGCCGAAGGTCACGGTCGTCGTGCCGACCTACAACGAGCGGGAGAACTTGCCGAAGCTGGTCGACCTGCTCGCCGGAATCGGGGTGGAGAACCTGCACGTGCTCATCGTGGACGACAACTCGCCCGACGGCACGGGTGACGTCGCGGACGAATTGGCGGCGAGCGCGCCGATTCCGGTGGACGTTCTGCACCGCACGGAAAAGGACGGTCTGGGGCGGGCTTATGTGGCCGGGATCTTGCGCGCGCTCGACCGCGGCGCGGACGTCGTGGTGCAGATGGACGCGGACCTGTCGCACCCGGCGAGCGTGATCCCGCGCATGGTGGAGACGTTGGCGACGACCGACGCGGCCGTGGTGATCGGCTCCCGCTACGTGCCCGGAGGCGCGGTCGCCGGCGAATGGGGGTGGCACCGCAAAGCGCTGTCGGCGTGGGCGAACTTCTACGTCAACGCGATCCTGCGATTGCGCGTGAAGGACGCCACGGCGGGGTTCAAGGCGTGGCACGCGGCGACCCTGCGGAAGATCGACGTCGCCTCGATCCGGAGCAACGGGTACGCGTTCCAGGTGGAGATGAACCACCGGACGGTGAAGAACGGGATGCGCATCGTCGAAGTGCCCATCAAGTTCGAGGAACGCGCGGAAGGCGCGTCGAAGATGAGCCTGGCCGTGCAGCTGGAATCGGCGTTGATGCCGTGGAAACTGCTGTTCGGCCGCCGGTTGGGCTGAGGTTGCCCCGTTCGGGGTGCGATGACCCCCACACGGCCGGCGTGCATGAAGTCGTGCTCGGCTGGGTACCAAGCCCTTCCGAGCGACAGGATGCTGCATGGATGTGCGGAGCAGGAACAACGTGGTCGTCACCGGCGAGGCCGACGGCCCGGTGGTGGTGCTCGCGCACGGTTTCGGGTGCGACCAGAACATGTGGCGGCTGGTCGTCCCCACGCTCGCCGAGAAGTGCCGGGTCGTGCTGTTCGACCACGTGGGGGCGGGAGGGTCGGACCTGTCCGCGTGGAACGCCCAGCGGTACTCGACGCTCGACGGGTACGCGTCGGACGTGCTGGACCTCTGCCGTGAGCTGGACCTGCGCGACGTCGTGTTCGTGGGTCACTCGGTGGCCGCGATGATCGGGGTGCTGGCGGCGGCCGCCGAGCCGTCCCGGTTCGGCAAGCTGGTGCTGGTCACGCCGTCGCCGCGGTACATCGACGACGGCGACTACCGGGGCGGGTTCAGCGCCGCCGACATCGAGGAGCTGCTCGACTCGCTGGACAGCAACTACCTCGGCTGGTCGGCGACGATGGCGCCGGTCATCATGGGCAACGCGGACCGACCGGAACTCGGCGAGGAGCTGACCAACAGCTTCTGCCGCACCGACCCGGAGGTGGCCAGGGTGTTCGCGCGCACGACGTTCCTCTCGGACAACCGGGACGACCTGCCGCGGGTGAGCGTGCCGACGCTCGTGCTGGAGTGCGCGCAGGACGTGATCGCCCCGCCCGAGGTCGGCGCGTACGTCCACGCCAACATCCCCGGCAGCACGCGGGTCACGCTCGACGCCACGGGGCACTGCCCGCAGCTCAGCGCACCGGAGGCCACCGCGGCGGAGATCCTGCGCTTCGCCGTGGACCAGCGGTGATGTGCGAGACGGGGAGCGACCCGGACAACGACAACGAGACGTTCTCGGCCTTGTTGGAGGACAGCGCGGAAGACCTGTACGAGAACGCGCCGTGCGGATACCTGTCGACGATGCTCGACGGGAAGATCGCGAAGGTGAACGGGACGCTGCTGCGGTGGCTGGGTCGCCGACGTGAGGACCTGGTGGGCCGGATGCGGTTCAGCGACCTGCTCAACGTCGGCGGCAAGCTGTACCACGAGACGCACTTCGCGCCGCTGCTGCGGATGCAGGGCGAGGTGCGCGGGGTGGCGCTGGAGATGGTCGCGGCGGACGGCTCCCGGTTGCCGGTGCTGGTCAACTCCACCGTCAAGACCGGCGACGACGGCTCGCCGTTGCTGATCCGCACGACGGTGTTCGACGCGCGCGACCGCCGTGCGTACGAGCAGGAGCTGCTGCGCGCCCGGCAGGAGGCGGAACGGGAGCGCGACGAGATCCGGCGGCTCGCGATCACGCTCCAGCGGACGCTGCTGCCGCCGGTGCTGCCGGACGTGCCGGGCGTGGAGATCGCCGCGCACTACCACCACGCGTCGCCGTTCGAGGTCGGCGGCGACTTCTACGACGTGTTCCCGCTGGCGGACGGCCGGTGGGGCGTGTTCCTCGGCGACGTGTGCGGCAAGGGCGCGGGCGCGGCGGCGGTGACGTCGCTGACCCGCTACACGCTGCGCTCGGCCGCCGTGTACGACCCGGACCCGGTCGCCGTGCTGACGAACCTGAACACCGTGCTCAACCAGGAGCGGGACGACGGGTCCGCGCGGTTCTGCACGGTGACGTTCGGGGTGCTCGCGGTGGAGGGGGACGGCTGCACGCTCACGCTCGCCGCCGGCGGCCACCCGCCCGGCCTGCTGCTGCGCGCCGACGGCACGGTCGAGCACGTGGAGACGCCCGGCGGGCAGCTCATCGGCATCCTGCCCGAGGCGCGCGTGGTGACCACGACCGTGCGGCTGGCGGGCGGTGACACGTTCGCGCTGTACTCGGACGGGCTGGTGGAGGCGCGGACCGGTGGCTCGCGGTACAGCGAGGAGGAGTTGCTGGAGTTCGCGGCCACCATCGCCCCGACGTCGGCGGCGGGTGTCGTGGAGGCGATCGTGGGGTTGTTGGACCGGTTCGGCGACGGGGTCGAGGACGACACCGCGGTGCTCGCGCTGGGCGTTCCGGCGGCTCGGACCGGCGTGGACGTCGGCTCGGACCCGGTCTAGGGCTCCCAGACCTGGATGGCGCGGACGACGAACGGCGCGTCCGGCACGTAGGTGCCCTTGCCGGGGTAGGTGGTGAACTCGGCCTCGGTCGAGCACGTGGCCCGCTGGTACACCGAGGCGTCCCTGGTGAGGCGGTTCGCGAACGACCTCGCCACGAACCCGTCGGGCAGCGGGATGCACTCCCGGGGGTTCGCCGATTCGAGGTCGAGGCGGTGCGACTGGCCGGTGTAGTCGGTGCCCGACCAGACGCAGAACTCGCCCCGGTCGCAGGTCGCGGCAGGCTCGTGGGCCACCGCCGTGCCGCTGGACGCCAACGCGCCGGCGGTGAGCGCCAGCGCCGTGACCAGGGTGCGGGTCGTCATTCGGGTCACCTCCACCGCTCCAGGGTGCTGCGGCCGGCGGTGGTGTGGGGCCGGGGCGACCGCCGTTCACCTGATTGTGTGGGTGTGGTCCGGGGACGGCCAGTCGACCTTCGCCGCCGTTGTTTGTGGTCCTACGAACCAGTCTTGGTTTACTGGCTCGGTGACAGCGCGGGAGGGTGGGGTTTCGGGCTGGCGGCGGGAGCTCGTCGAGGCCGTGGACCGGGTGCTGGCGGGGCCGGTCAAGGGTGGGGACGGCGAGTGGCGGCCGCTCGGCCGGGCGACCCGATTACCCGGTGACGAGCCGGGGTGGTGGACGCTCGACCTCCGCGCGGGCGACCGGCCGCCGTCCGCGGACAGCTTCGACCAGCTCTGCCTGGCGGACAAGGACGGGCCTGACAACGGCACCTCCGTCCCGGTGGAGCGGGTGCAGGTCGCCGACGGCCTGGTCAAGATCAAGGTGGACGGTGTGCTGCCCGCCGGCTGCGACCGGGTGTGGACGATCCGGCTCACGCCTCGCCACCTGTGGCAGAAGCTGCGCGACGGGATCGCGGGCCTCGACCGGGCGCCGCTGGCGGATCGGCTGGCCGCGGGCAGGCTGGACGCGCTCCCCGCGCCGTCCGCGCACGACTACCCGCCCGGTTTCCTGCCGTCCCAGCGGATCGCGTACCAGGCGTGCACCGAGCCCGGTGTGCACGCCGTGTGGGGGCCGCCGGGCACCGGCAAGA
Organism: Saccharothrix hoggarensis; assembly: GCF_042678885.1. GTDB lineage: Bacteria > Actinomycetota > Actinomycetes > Mycobacteriales > Pseudonocardiaceae > Actinosynnema > Actinosynnema hoggarensis. The sequence goes on along the minus strand of NZ_JBHTLK010000011.1, from coordinate 59,202 downwards.
CCCGCGTCCTCGCCCGCGCCATCGAAGACCTCGTCAAGAGCGGACGGCGCGTCCTGCTGGTGTCGACGGCCAACATCGCCGTGGACAACGCGCTCAAGGAAGTCGTCAAGAACATCCCCACCGACCAGGGGCAGGTCATCCGGGTCGGGCCGCCGCACCTGCCGGAGCTGGCGGCGGACGACAACGTCCAGCTGCAGCGGCTCGCGGCCCGCACGACGGGTGAGGTCGACGCCGAGCTGGCCGAGGTGCGGGAACGGCTCGTCCAAGCCGACCGGGTGGACGCCAGGATCGCCGCCCTCGACGTCGAGCTCGCCGACTACGACCACGACGCCTACGTGGCGGCGGTCGAGCGGATCGACCGGCGGGCGGAGCTGGCGCGGCTGGAGGCGGACCGTCCTGAGCTGGCCCGGCGGCACGTCGAGGCCACGCGGGAGTTGGACGCCGCGGTGCTCGAGGCCGCGGTCGTGGACGGCGAGCGGCGACGGGTGGAGCCGCAGCGGCGGATGCTCGAACGGGCCGCCGAGCTCACCGCGTCGCTGCGGGCCGCCGAGGACGACGTCCGCGGACAGCGTGAACGGGCCGCGAGCGCCGCAGAGGAGGCCGCCGCCACTCGCAACCCGCTCGCGCGGTGGAAGGCGCGCAAGGCCGCGGAGCGGTGGGCACGGGCGTCGGCCACCGCGGAACGGCAGTTCGCGGCCCGGCGGGACGCGATCGTGGCGGAGCTGGACCACCTCCGTGCCACGGTCACCGTCACGCCCGCCGACCTGGCGCGGCTGGACGAGCGCGTGGTGGTCGCGAACACCCTCTACCGCGCCAGTCAGTCCGAGATGACCCACGTGCAGGAGGCGGTGGACGCCTTGGAGGCGCGCTGCGCGTGGCTGCGCGGGCTCGGTGTCGCCGACGAGCGGGACGACGCGGCGGTGGCGTCGGCACGCCGGGGGAACCTCCCGGCGCGGCACGAGGAACGGGCCCGGCTCCACGAGTTCCAGCGGTCCGCCGCGCGTGACCGGCCGCAGTGGGAGAGCCGCCTGCGGGACCTGACCAAGAAGATCGGCAAGCTGCGCCGTGACGCGGAGGGCGAGATCGTGGCCGGCGCGCGGGTGGTGGCGACGACCCTGGCCCGGTCGCGCGCGCACCCCGCCGTGGCGCGGGAGAAGTTCGACGTCGTCCTCGTGGACGAGGCCGGCGCGGCGCTGCTCGCCGAGGTGCTGCTCGCGGTCGGGCGGGCGACCCGGACCGCCGTGCTGCTCGGCGACTTCCTCCAGCTGGGCCCGGTCACCGCGGACGTCGACCGGGTCGACCACGCGGGCGTGCGCAAATGGGTCAAACCGGACGTGTTCACCCACTGCGGCATCCGCGCGCCCGCGGACGTGGAGGCGAAGGCGGGCGCGGTGGGGCTGCGGCACCAGTTCCGGTTCGGCCCGAACCTGCGCCACCTCGCCAACGAGGTCGTCTACGGCGTGCTGGAGGACGGCGCGACCAGGCCCGACACCGAGATCGTGATCGTGGACGTGAGCGACCTGCCCGACCTCGGCGTCGTGCACCGGTCGGCGAAGTACGCCGGCTGGTGGCCGGTCGGGGCGCTGGTGGCCCGCGCGCTCGCGCAGCACCACAGCACGGACGGCGACGTCGGCGTCGTGACGACGTTCAAGCAGCAGGCCGAGGCGACGCTCGCCGCGCTCCGGGACGTCGGACCGGACCTCGTCGTGCCCGTGGGCACCACGCACTCGTTCCAGGGACGCGAGTTCGACACCGTCGTCTTCGACCTGGTGGAGGACGGGCGGGGCTGGATCGCCAAGGCCCGCGCGAACGGCGACGACTTCGAGTACACGGCGGTCCGCCTGTTCGGCGTGGGGATCACCCGGGCCCGGCACCGGCTGTACCTGATCGTGAACTCGCGGGTGGCCGTCAAGGGCGCCGTGGGTGACAGCCCGCTCGGCGCGGTGCGGCGACTGGCGCAGGCGGGCCGCATCCAGTGGGTCCGCGCGGGCGCCCTGCTCGGCTTGGCCGACGAGCGCGAGTACAAGCCGGTGTCGTCGGTGGAGGCCGAGCTGCAGGACGTGCTGAGCGGGCTCGTCGAGATCACCGACATCGAGGACGAGTTCGCGTTCAAGGACACCCTGGCGAAGAGCCTCGCCCAGGCCCGGCACAGCGTGTGGATGTGGTCGCCGTGGGTCGGTCGGAACGGCAAGCGGTTCATGCCCCTCATCGCGGACGCCGTGCGGCGAGGCGTCGACGTGCGGGTGTTCACCAGGGACGACAAGGACTTCATCCAGAAGAACGACACCAACCAGGAGTGGCTGCGGGCGCTCAAGGACACCGGCGCCCGGATCATCCGCGCCCGCCTCGAGCACAAGAAGATCGTGGTGATCGACCAGCAGGTCGTGCTGATCGGGAGCCTGAACGCCCTGTCGCACCGGGACTCGCGCGAGGTGATGCTCACCTGCCGGGGTTCGGCGTTCGCGAAACGGCTGCTCGCGGAGCTGGGCGCCGAGGGGTTCGTCGACCCGGCGCCCTGCGCGAGGTGCCGTGCGGACGTCGAGCTGCACCGGTCGTCCGACCGGAAGCGGGGCACGCCCTACTTCTGGCGCTGCCCGCGCTGCCGGCACGAGGTGGCGGCGCCGAGCCGCGGCTGACCTTCGCCGTCACGGGGTGTGGAGGCGGGCGGCGAGGCGGATCGCGTCGTGGGGCGCGGCGGCGTCGGTGTCGTTGTCGAAGTAGACGTAGACGTCGCGGTCGGTGGCCCAGCCGCGGATCTTGGCGGCCCACTCGTCCAGTTCCGCGTCCGAGTAGCTGCCGACGTACAGCGACTCGCTGCCGTGCAGCCGCACGTAGACGAAGTCGGCCGTGACGTCCTCCACGTACGTGAACGTGCCTGCCGAGTGGGAGACGACCAGCGCGATGTCGTGCGCCCGGAGGAGGTCGAAGAAGTCCGGGTCGAGGAAGGTCGGGTGGCGGACTTCCAGCGCGTGCCGGAGTGGGCGGTCGGCGTCGGTGGTCGTCCACGCCCGGTCCTCGGCCAGGCGCTCGTCGTGCCGCTCGGCGAGGTCGGCCGCGGCGGAGGTGGTGCGGGGGAGGAGGGCGAAGAACGTCTTCAGCCGTTCCGGGTTGTACGCCGTGCGGGGCGGCAGCTGCCACAGGAACGGGCCGAGCTTGTGCTCCAGCGCGAGCACGCCCGACGCGAAGAAGTTCGCCAACGGCGTCTCCACGTCGCGCAGCTGCTTCAGGTGGGTGATGAACCGGCCGCCCTTCACCGCGAACGTGAAGTCCGCCGGGGTCTGGGCGGCCCACGCCAGGTAGCTGGACGGCCGTTGCAGCGAGTAGAACGAGCCGTTCAGCTCCACCGAGCCCATCAGGCCCGAGATGTGCTCCAGCTCCCGCCGCTGCACCAGGCCCTTCGGGTAGAACGTGCCGCGCCACGCCCGGTAGACCCAGCCCGACGTGCCGATCCGGATTCTGCCCACGTCCCATTGACCTCCAGTCCACTTGATGTTGCAAGTTGGTGCCATGGACGACCACGTGATCGACGCCTACCTCGACCGCATCGGGGCCACCCGCTCCAGCACCCTCGCGGAGCTGCACAAGCGGCACCTGGCGGCGGTGCCGTTCGAGAACCTGAGCATCCACCTCGGCGAGACCGTCACGCTGGACGAGGACCTCCTGGTCGACAAGATCGTCAACCGCCGGCGTGGCGGGTTCTGCTACGAGCTCAACGGCGCGTTCGCGGCGCTGCTGCGCGCCCTGGGGCACGACGTGCGGCTGCTGTCCGCCAAGGTGTTCAACGACGGCGCCTACGGCCCGCCGTTCGACCACCTGGCGTTGCGGGTCGGCGACCTGCTCGTCGACGTCGGCTTCGGCCGGTTCAGCCTGCGGCCGCTCGACATCACCAGCCGGGACGTCCAGCACGACGCCGCCGGCGCGTTCCAGCTGGTCGACACGCCCGACGGCGACGTCGACGTGCTGTTCGACGGCGTGCCGCAGTACCGGTTCGAGACCCGGCCGCGGGAACTCGCCGAGTTCCGCGCCACCTGCTGGTACCAGCAGACGTGGCCCGAGTCGCCGTTCCGGCGCGGCACGACGTGCTCGCTGCCCACGCCGACCGGGCGGATCACCATCGCCGACCACAAGCTGATCACCACCGAGGGCGGGGAGAAGCACGTCGAGGAGCTGGACGACGACGCCCTGCTCGCCGCGTACGCCGAGCACTTCGGCATCGTGCTGGACCGCGTGCCGCGGCTCACGTGAGCAGCCGTTCGGCGAGGGCGAGGGCGTTGTGCGGGGCCGCGCCGTGCATCGTGTTGTCGAAGTACACGTACACGTCGCGGTCCACCGCCCACTCGCGGACCCGTGCGGCCCACCGGTTCAGCGCCAGGTCGGAGTACGCGCTGACGTACAGCTCGTGGTCGCCGTGCAGCCGGACGTAGACGAAGTCGGCGGTCACCTCGCACAGCTCGGGGAAGCGGCCCGCCGACTCGGCGACGACGAGCGAGACCCCGTGCCGTCCCAGGAGGTCGAGGAGGTCCGGGTCGTCCCACGTCTTGTGCCGCACCTCCAGCGCGTGCCGGACCGGCGGTCCCGGCAGCCGTTCCAGGAACGCGGCCAGCCGGTCCGGCCGCCACGGCAGCGTCGGCGGCAGCTGCCACAGGATCGGCCCGAGCTTCGCGCCGAGGTCGAGGACGCCGGAGGCGAAGAACTCGTCCACGTCGTCCCCGACGTCCCGTAATCGCTTGGTGTGGGTGATCTCGCGGTGTCCTTTGACGGCGAACACGAAGTCGTCGGGCGTGCGCTGGAACCACGACCGGTAGTCGGTCGGCTTGCGCAGCCCGTAGAACGAGCCGTTGATCTCCACCGTGTTCAGCCGTCGGGACAGGAAAGGCAACTCCAGTCGTTGCTGCAACCCGCGCGGGTAGAAATCGCCACGCCACTGGGGATACAGCCAGCCGGATGTACCGATTCTGATTTCACCCACGGTAGCGATGTTGCCCGCGTGAGTGACACCCGAAACATTCGGTCCGACTCGGGTCTAGAAACCCGCGCAGTCCAGGGCGCCGGTCACCACGCGGTCGACGCGCGCCTGTTGTGGGTCACGGGCCAGCGCCTCCGTGCACGGGCAGCGTTCCAGGTCGCTGCCGCACAGGTACACGCCGAGCACCCGCATGCTGCGCGCCGTCTGCCGCAACCGCGCCGCCCCGCGCAGCCGCACCTGCGCGTACACGGCCTTCGCCAGCTGGTACGGCACGCCGGGGCCGAGGTCGACGCACGCCTGGCTGTCCAGCTCCTCCGCGACGTGCGCGATGGGCCGGCACCCACAGGCCCGCGCCGACCGCACCAGCCGCTGGTCCAACTTCGCGACGAGCCGTCGGCCCACCTCGTCCCGCCAACCCCGGTCGGCGCGCAGGAAGGCCACCAGCTCCTCCACGCGCAGCGGGTCGGGGCGTGGACGGCGAGCGCGCGCTCTTCGTCGTTGCTGGCTCATGACACCAAGATCGGGTGTCTCACACCTTCGTGAGCACCCCTCACCCGGCTGCGTGGCGAAAGCACCCTCCCGCACTAACGCCCCACCGCACACAGCCACCACGACACCCGGCCATCAGCGCGTACGAACGTCAACGGAGGTGCTGCGGCTGCTTCCCGATGATCGAGTCACATCCGGTACGGCAACGGTCAGGTCGGTCGTCCGGGCAAGGCGCGACCGAGCTGGCCATGCGTCTCCGGGTCGGTCGAGTAGACGCACACGCCACGCATCCCTCGAGTTGTCGAGGCCGACCCCCGGCCTGCGACTCGCCGAAGGTCAGCGGGGCGAAGTTGCCGGGTAGATGTGCCGTTCGGCGTCCCTCTCCGTGTGGAAGTGGCCAACCAAGGCGTGATCGATACCGGCGGCGGCGATCTCCGACGCGGTGAACGGTGCGTGCAGCAGCTTGCCGGATTCCTGGAACGCCATACCCGCGCGCTCCGAACGTGGAAAAGTGCGAGGTTCACCCCGCGCGGGCAACGCGGAAATTTCCGACAAACCCGTCGGTGTTGGCAGGTGCACGGTAGGCGGCGCCCCATAGCGTGAGGCCGTCCGTCAATTCATGTGCTATGAAATGGTCTTCCATGAATACCTGCACGTTAGGCGTCCACGCGACCTGGTGGTAGAGGATCCTGGGTCCGTGCCAGTCGCGGTCGCCCGGGCGAGAAAGACGGGCATGTCGACGCTCTCGAACGCGTTCGCGCAAGAAATGCGCGCTATCAGGCGAGAACCGCTCGTGTTCGTACAAGTCACCGGCGCAGAGCAGGGCATCAGCCCCTCTCGGCTCGGGCGAGGGCGGTGGTACGCCGCAACGTCTCGCAATGCCAGCTGGCGTGACCGGGCCAGTGGCGGGCTGGCCGACCTGAAATACGTGTCGAGGTGGAGGTCGAAAAAGAGAAGAGGGCTCAAATTCACCTCGTGTGTGCGCGTCACGAGGACATATAGAACAGTTGCGCCCGGCCGTTACACCGGCAGCGCGGCAATGCCGGACCCGGAGCCCTATCGTGATTTTCCGGGAGTGACCACGAAGCGGTTCGGCTCGGCCAACACCATCGCCGCGCCGTCCAGGTCGGCGAGTCGCGCGGCCAGCGTCGCGCTCGCGAGCGTGTGCGGGAGTGCCTCGCTGAACTTGAGGCCCTGCAGCGCCCGCTCGTCGACGTCCGGCAGGCACAGCCGCTCAATGGCGTCGGCCAGAGCCGCTCGCCACATCTCCACGGTCACGTCCGCGCGCAGCCGAATAGACGTGTCGTCCACGCGTTGCTTTGCGTCGGTGAGTTCGGACAGCGTCGCGGCGAGTGTGGCGTTGGCTCGGTAGCCAGCCCAGGTCCACCAGCGGACATCGATGCCGTCACGAGCGACGACCGTCCCACCGGGATGTACAACGTGGCTCGCGTCCTCGCGTTCCTCAGCCAGGGCACGTTGAGCCCGCTGGGTCATCTTCACAGGTGGGTCGTTGCCCAGCAGGACATCTCGGACGGCGCGACTCAGCTCCAGCGAGGCGCCAGACAGCCCTGGGGTGTGCCAGTGCGCCTTGCCTCCGCCGGTCGCCTCCTCCACGAAGCAGCGGCGGCGTTTCCAGTCGATCCAGCCGACCTTCCAGCTTCGCCCACCCAGCAGCAGCAGACGAGGGCCCTCAACCTTCTCGGTCAGCAAGGCGGGGTCGGTGCGCCCGATCTCCCGACGCCCGTGCAGGACGGTGAACTGCGGCGGCGCGGTGAAGACCGCCGTCATGTCCATGAAGTGCCTGCGCCCGAAGCGCTGTTCCGCGGCAGGGCCGATGAACAGCATGTCGCCGTCCCGGTCGAGGAAGCCGTTGTCCACGAGGTGCCGCAGTATCGGCTCGGCGCTGCGGTCGAACGGCGCCAGACCGTTCCAGCCCTCCACCCACAGCCGATCGCCGATGCGGTTCTCCTGCAGTGCCAGTGCCAACACCTGCTGCGCGACGATGTGCCGAGGCTGGGGCGGCGCGGTGACCGGCTCGACGAAACCCCTGCTCCACAGCAGGAGTAGTCCCGCCGTCCAGGGCACTTGGTTTCGCCTGATGGCGAGGAACAGGCAGTTGCGCACCGTCCCGGCCCGGCGACCGGTCCGGCCGAGCCGTTGCAGGAATGACGCCACCGAACCGGGCGCGTTGATTTGGATGACCCGGTCCAGGTCACCCACGTCGATACCCAGCTCCAACGTGCTGGTGGACACGATCACGCAGTCGCGGGCTTCGGCGAAGGCCAGTTCTGCTTGCCGCCGCTCGTCCACGGAGAGGGACGCGTGGGAGAGGAACGTGGTGACTCCGCGGCTGCGCAGCGCCTCGCCCAGTTCCTCCACCAGCCGCCGCGAGTCGCAGAACACCAGCCGCTTCTCGCCCCGGTGGAGGGAGGAGATCACCGTGGCCGCGTTGGACACCGAGCCCACGTAATCCAGTTCGATCTCACCCACCGAGGCCGGGTTCACCGCGGCATCGGTGACGCCCGGAGCGATCACCCTGGCCGGGCGCTCGCCGCGACCGGAGCCCTGCAACCAGTTCAGCAGGTCGTGCGGGTTGCCGACCGTCGCGGACAGACCGACCCGCTGGATTCGCCGCCCGACCACGCGCGTCAGGCGCTCCAGGACGGCGAGCAGGTGCCAGCCCCGGTCATCGCCGGCGAAGGCGTGCACCTCGTCGACCACCACCGTGCGGAGACCGGCGAAGAACGTGCCGTGCTCCACCTTGACGCTGACGAGCATCGCCTCCAAGGACTCCGGCGTGGTCAGCAGGACGTCCGGAGGGTCGCGGAGGATCTTCTGCCGGGTGGACTGGCTGGTGTCGCCGTGCCACAGGCCAACCCGCCGCCCCAGCCACGCGGCATAAGCTTCCAGCCGCGGGTGGAGGTTGTTCAGCAGGGCTTTGAGCGGGCACACGTAGATGACCGACACCCCGGTCCACTTGTGCTGCTCCATCGCGCTGAGCAGCGGGAAGCACGCGGCCTCCGTCTTGCCCCCGGCAGTGGGGGCCAGCAGCACGGCGTCGTCGCCGTCCACCAGAGGTCTCACGGCCTCGGCTTGCAACGGCCGCAACGAACTCCACCCGAGCGTGTTCACGATGTGGTGCACAAGCACCGGGTGCAGGCCGTCGAGGCCGGTGGTCACGGCAGGTCCAGCTCGACGTCGTCGGCGGAGCGCGCCGCCGCGTTCCGCTCGACTTCCGTCAGTTCGGACTGCGTCAGGGTGAGGGCGTAGTGCTTGCGCGGGTCGAAGTCGTCGTGCTCGTCCACGCGGTCCAGCACGTCGGCGACCAGCTTGCGCAGGAAGATCCGCGGTGCCACGCCCACCTGGCCGCCCAGGCCACCGGTGACCGCGTCGGCGAGCTGGGCGATGTAGGAGTTATCCACCACGGATGACACCCGGCCGGGGTCGCGAGCGACCTCCGCGTACAGGTCGCGCACCACTCGTCCCAGCGCGCCCAGCTTGACCAGGTCGAAGCCCGGCAGCCGGAGCTGCACGGCCCGAGGCGAGTCGAACCGGGGCTCGGTGGTGAAGTCCGTGGCGAGGCGCTGCGCCAACGGAGGCAGCCGCTGCACGCCCTGCTGGCCGTCGAAGAACGCGGGCGTCCCCGTGATCACCAGGAACAGTCCGGGGAAGCGGCCCGCGTCGATCTCGTCCAGCAGTTGCCGCAGGGCGTTGAGCCCCTTCTCCCGCACGTCGCCGCGCACCCGTTGCAGCGTCTCGATCTCGTCCAGCACCAGTAGCAGTCCGGGGTGCCCGCTGTCCCGCAACACGGTCAGCAACCCTTGCAGGAAGCCCAGCGCGCCGAAGTGGTCGAGGTCACCGCGCACGTTGGCCGCGCGCCGCGCCGACGCGGCGACCGACTTCTGCCCGCCCAACCACGCCAGCAGCGCTTCCGCCGTAGCGGCGTCGCCGCCGACGCGAGCCTGCCGGTAGCCGCGCAGAGCGGCGGCGAAGGCGGGTGTCGTTCGCGCCACCTCGGCGAGTCGCTGCTCCAACAGCACGTCCACTGCCGCAGACAACGCCTGCTCGTCGTCCTCGGCCACCTCGCCGCCGTCGAGGACTTCCTCCTCCAACGTGTAGAACCACGAGTCGACCACCGGTCCGAGGGCGCTCGGCCGGTGCGTCGCGGTGCTGAGCCGCTCCGTCAGCCGCCGGTACACGGTTTCCAGCCGGTGCAGGGGCGTCTCGGCCTCGGAGATCTGCACCTCGGTGGCTGCAAGCCCGGCGCGCTTGGCGCGTTCGGCGAGCCAGCGCGCGAAGAACGTCTTGCCCGAGCCGTACTCGCCGCGCACGGCGTGAAACGCCGCACCGCCCTTGGCGACGGTGGCGATGTCGTCGTCCATCGCCACCACGAACCGCTCCAGGCCCACGGCGAACAGGTCCAGCCCGGCTTGGGGCACGGTGCCGCGCCGCAGGGCGGCGATCACCTCCCGGCGGCGGGCCTGGCTGATCATCGACGTCATGGCTTCCTCACCCCGAACTGCTCGCGCAAGAGGTCGACGTCGAGCTTCAACGTCCGCCCGCCGTCGATCGGGGTCAGCACCGGGTAGCCCTCGACGTTGAGCAGGCGTTGCAGGATGCTCACCAGGAACTCGGGGCTGCGACCGGCCCGCCCGGCAGCGGCTGCGACGGCGACGACCGATCGAGTGCCGCCACCCTCTACCAGCACGTCGATCACGGCCGCCATCTGGGGCTTCTGGATGCCCTTGGGCACGAACTCCTTCTGCGCCTCGTAGACCTTCGTGTCCACGACCTGGGCGCCCAGCGACGTGCTGGGTGCCGCGAACAGCGGTTCGGGCGCAGGCGCGGCCGGAGCCTTGGACGTCTTCCGACGCGGTTGCGGGGCAGGTGCCACAGCCTCGGTCCGACGACCCCACCACTGCGGCGTGACGTCTTCCGGCGACAGCATCCGCCATCCCGAAGGCAGTGCTTGATCCGCGGCAGGCAGCAGCACCAGCACCGGAACGGTCATCTCGGCCAGGGCCGCTCCGCCGTGGTACCCGGCTCGGCGTTGCAGGTAGCGGATGTCCTCCCGCCACGGGACGACCACCCGCCCACCGCCCGCGAGCACGCGCGGCCCGGCCAGTTCGACCTCACCGTCCTCCGCCGTCCCGAGCCGCCAGCGCACCGACTCGACACCGGCCGCCCCGGTCGGAGTACGGCCGTCGGTGGACCGGTCGAGCACGTGCCCGTGATCGGACACGAGGACCACCGGTCGCCCGTAGGCCCGTGCGGCGTCGAGGAGTTCCCGCAGGTAGGTCACGTCCTCCAAGCGCCAGCCGGTGCGGTTGCCCTCACGGCCGTGGTCGAGCGCGTCGTCGATGGTGTTGAGCACGACGGCGACCACATCGTCCCCGGCCAGCGCAGTCACCAGCGGTTCCGACAGCCGCTGTCCGGCGTGCCCGCCGATCTCGCTCTTGTGGAACAGCGCCGCCTGGCGGTGGCGCCGACGCCAGAACGCGGCGAACCCGTCGCGCTCGACACCCTGCGCACCCGCCGTGGGCGATCCCGTGAGGAGGGCGGCCCGGCTGACGGTGGTCACGGACGGGATCGCCGCGACCGCCCCGAGGCGCCCGCCGTGTTCCAGCGACGCCTCGTGCCAGCCCCGCTCGGCGAGCTGCTCACCGAGTTCGACCGCGACCGCGCTGCTCATCCCGTCCAGCACGAGCACCAGCGGCGCGTGCTCCTTGGCCAGCGGCGCGACGACACGCTCCAGCACGTCCTCGACCAACAAGCATCCGGCCGGGTTGAGCGTGGACGCGGTCGTGGTCCACGCCGCCAGCCGCCGCGCGAACGCCTCGTCCAACCGGTCCCGCCGTTCTCGAACCGCGTCGTGGACCTTCCGGTACGCCTGCCCCAGCACAGGGTCGTGGACCTCGTCGCCTGCCCACAGCACGGCGAGCGCCCGGTCCACCCAGCCCCACTCGCCGAGGTGGGCACGGATCGCGCCGGCGACGGAGTCGACCTGCGGCTCGGGCTGCCCGAGCCAGCGGACCAGCCGAACGGCCATCGACGCGGTGGACGTCTGCGCGGGGAACAGTTTCGCCAGCGCGTGCGCCTCCACGTCCCGCAGCGCCTTCTCGGCGGCGTCGTCGCGGTGTCGGGACAAGGCGGTCCCCAACGCCCGCAAGCGTGAGCGGAAGCCACTGCGCAGGTAGCGGTTCCCGGCGAGCGCCTCGGTCAGCTCCGCGGACTCGGCCAGCTCGTCGGCCCGCGTCACGACGTCCAGCACCCGCCGCCGCGCGGCTTCACCACCGGCCTGGACCTCGGTGAGCCAGCGGTCCAGCGTGCCCGCGACCGCGTCGACGAACGCGGGCAGCTGGTTGCCCTTCGGCCGCACGCCCAGCAGCCCGCCGAAAGCGACGGCGATCTCACCGGCCACACCCCTGCTGGTGGCGACCGAGCCGAGGATCCCCAACGCCATCGCGTCGTCCGCGCGTCCCGCCGAGGCGAGGTCCATCAACACCGCGGCGGCGTCGCCGACGTTCTCCTCCAGCCAGGACACCAGGCCCTTGCGCTCCGCCTCCGGCAACGTGGCGAATCCGGCGGCAGCGGGCGTGCGGGACCAGGCGAGCAGGGCGGCGGCGTCGATGCCGCCTTCGGTCAGCTCGGCGCCGCCCAGCCGTGCGCCGATCAGCGCCCGCACGGCGGCGTCCCTGGTCAGCACCGTCCCCGAACGACGCCAGCCGCCGGTGGGCTCGGCTTCGAGCAACGCGTCCACCAGCCACGGCTCGCGGCGGATGCGCGGGTCCACGTCCTTCGCGCCGAACCGCTGCTTGATGATCTCCGCCCGGTCCACCGTCTGCGTGGCCTTGCCGACGGCGTGGGCACGCAGGTCCCAGCCGAGCTGCCGGTCGTCCACCACGGTGGTCACCACCAGCACGTCCTCACCGCCGGTCGACTGGTGGGCCTGCCACGCTTCCACGATGCCGAGCACCGACGGCTGGTCGGTGACGGTGATCCGCCTGGGCTTGCCGCCGATGGTCATCTTGAACTCGGTCGGCGACGGCCCGTCGAAGCGGCCGTGCACGAGCAGCAGCCGCCGGTCGCGCGGATCGGGGAGGTGGGCCTCCAGCAGCGTCTCCACGATCCGCCGGTTCACCTGGGGGGCAACGGCCATCAGGACCCGCTCTCCGGTTCGACGACGCGCAGCGTGATCTCGATCTCCGCGCCGGGGTGCTGCCGGGCGTAGTCGGCGACCTCGCGCCGCATCTCCTCGACCAGCCTGACCAGCTCGGCCTCCACCGCGGTGGACGCGACCCGGCGCGTGGTCCGTGACGCGCGCGGACCGGGCGGAGGAGTGGGAGGCACGGGTTCGGACACGACCGGCCCGGACCCACTGGTGTCGCCGGAGCCCGACACAGGTGGGGTGCCGGTGTCCGTGAGGCTGATGCCACCAGCGCCACCGGCCGGTGGCGTCGGGTTCGGAGCCGGTGGGACGGGCGGCGGCGCAGGCGTGTTTCGCGCCGCCTCCTTCATCACCGCGACGGCCCGCGACTGGACCGACCCCAGCACCGGCACCAGGTCCCGGACGAGCTGGTCGGCCTCGGCGGCCTGCCGCACGTCGTCCACCAGGCGCGACGCCATCTCTCCCGCGCTGTCCGGACGCCCGGCGAACTCGCGCGCGGAGGCCAGCAGCGACCAGTCCACGCCGTCCAACGCGGCCAACACCTCAGGTGCCGAGGTCAGAGCGCGGCCCATCACCTGGTCGGTCGCCTCGTAGTTCACACCCGCCAGGGCGCGCAGGAACTTCGTCGGCTCCTGCTCGCCGGACAGGTCGGCCAGCACCTCCTCCGCGTCCCGCGCCGTCTTCGCACGTCCCTGCGCGGGGTCGACGCCCAGTTCCGCCGCGTGCTTCCGCAGCGACTTGTGCACGCCACCAACGGCGGACTCCAGCTCGACGACCTTCTCCCGCACCATGTCCGCCAGCTTGGTCACGTTGCGGGCGAACCGCGCGTCCGGCACGTGCACGCCGAACAGCGCGCCCGCCTTCTCCCTCGCCGCCGCGAACTCGTCGGGCGTCGGCAGCTCCTGCGCCCGCAGGCTGAAGCCGGGGCCGATGCGCTCCAGCTCCGGCGGGTCGGTCGGGCCGCCGTTGTAGAGCCAGGCGCGGTCGGACAGCAACGCGTAGGTGGCGATGATCAGGTTCGCGACCGGCTTATCCAGTCCCGTCCAGCCCATCGCGGCGATCCAGGAGCGGATCTTCTCCACGTCGAAGTCACCGGTCACGCCCTCGCGGGCGGCGTGCTGCTCGATCCGCTTGCGCCACTCCGTGGACAGGTTCAGCGGCCCGTCGCTGACCTCGCCCAGCTCCAGCGGGTGCGCGATCTTCCGGACCAGCGGGAGGTCCTTGCGGTCCACCACGACGCGCTGGTTGCCGCCCTCCTGTGCTGCGGTGACCCACTTCAGCACGGTCCGCAGCTCGCCCGTGGTCACCGGCTTGCGGCTGCGGGTCACGTCGAAGTCCGGGTGCTTCGGGTACAGCACGTCGAAGGCGCTGTCGGCCAACGCCAGGAGGTTGTACTCGAAGGCCGCGCCGCCGTGCAGGCGCGGCTTGTGCGACGGCAGCAGGGACAGCACGTGCCCGTCCTCGCCGACCTCCGCGCCGATGGTGCCCTCGTCACCGCCGGAGATGCCGTAGAGCTGCTGCAGTGCTGCCCTGAGCTGCGTGGTGAGGTTGTCCTTCTGCGCCTGCAACTGGTGTCGCACGCGAATCCGGTCGTCGGTGGACAGGTTCGCCGCGTGGTCGTCCAGGCGGTCCCGCTCCAACAAGTAGTTGATCTTCAGTAAACGGCCGAGCTGCCCGGACTTCTGGCTGGACAGGAAGTGCGGCAACCACACCACGGTGGCCGCTTCGGTGCCCTCGCGCTTGAGCTTCTGCACCCGCCGCGCGTCGTCCACCGGCGGTGCGCCTGCCGCGTCGAACGGGTAGTCGAGCACGAACCGCACCCGGCCGTCGACGCTCGGCGTGAACTGGACGTCGGGCAGGTCGGAGTGGTCGCGCACGTTGCCGAACACGAACTCCGCGACCCGCCGTGTGCCCCGCCAGACGACCTCGCGCTCTGACACGAACTCCTGCGAGTCCTTGACCCCGAGCGCCTGCCACAGCTGGTCCTTGATCCACACCCGCCTGGCGCCGAGGCTGTCCTGCTCGCCGACCTTCTCCAGCAGCGGCTCGATGTCGAGGTCGGACAGGTGCAGGCTGAACACCGGGTCCTCGTCGCCCTCGGAGCGCAGCTCGCCGAACTCCGCCTGCAACGCCCGCAGCCGCTGCACCACGACTGACGCGGGCGTGCCCACCCGGGACCGGATCGACCCGTGGTTCAGCGCGGCCAGCCGTGCGCCGGTCAGCCGGGTCAACGCCGACACGGCGGGTGCGAGCGAGGCCAGCAGCAGCGTCTTGACCAGCCGGTCGTCCTGCACGAACCGGGCGTCACCCTCGCTGCCGTACTTCTCCAGCAGGTGCGCGCGGACCTTCGAGTGGAAGCGGTGGGCAGCGTCCGCCTCGCGCTTGAGCTTGTCGGTGAACGCCTCGCCGGTGCCGTCGGACAGCACGTCCCACAGGTCGCCGAGCGGGATCAGCTCGCCCAGCTTCATGTCCGCGCGACGGCGGCGCAGCATCTCCTGCAGCAACTTCAGACCCGTGCGCTCCCTCTGCAACGCGCCCGACAGCGTCACCAGCACGTTGAGCAGCGCGGGGGAGAGCGGGTAGACGTCGCGGAACTCGGCCCACGTCGCACCGGTCACGCCACCCGAGTCCAGCAGCACGTCCCGCGACAGCGCGTTGGCCGACTCGATCGTCGCGAACGCCTCGTCCAACGCCGTCCGCGCTTGCGGCGATGTCGGCTTGAGGACGCGTTCCTTGATGATCGCCGGGAGGTTGCGGTCCTCCAGTTCCACCACGTCGAACCGACCGGCGAGGTAGTTGACCTGCGCTTCGAGGTTCTTCATCTCCGCGCCGGTGACGTCCTCGCCGACCAGCTTCGACAGGTCGCGCTGGCGGGAGATGAACGACACGATCGGCAGCACCCGGTCCGCGTCGCCGGACTCGATCAGCTTCACCAGCTTGCTGACCTGGTTGTTGACGAACCTCTGGTCCTTCATGTTCGCCTGCAACCACAGGATCATCTCGTCCAGGAACAGGATGAGCCCGTCGTAGCCCAGGTCGCGCGCGTGCCGGCTGATCACCGCCAGCCCGTTCTCCAGCGGGATGAACGCCTGCTGATCACCGCTCGCGCCACGCGTGTAGGAGGACATTGGGCCCGACAGCAGCGCCGACTCCAGCGCGCTGCGCAGCGTGTCGCCCTGCGGCGCGGCGAACGCCTGGTCCAGCTTCGCGGTCGTCCAGGTCGACACGGAGTCGATGGGGTCCAGGTCGTCCTCGTCGCCGGACTCCTGCGGCGTGCCGCTCTCCAACCACTGCGCGAACTTGCCGTCATCGGCTAGGAACTCCCGCTGCCGCCGTGCGTCGGCCAGCATCGCGTCCGACCGGTACACCGCGGGCGTCGGCTTGTCCGGGTGTAGCTTCCGCGTGGTAGCCACGTACCCGCCGAGGATGGCCGAGTCGATGTCGGCGGCGCCCACCAGGTGGTAGGGCACCATCAGGAACTTCTTGCCGCCCAACCAGTCGTCGTTCTCGGCGATCACCGGCTGGAGGCCGGTCTTCTGGCGTACGGACGGCTCGTTGTGGAGCACGGCGTGCAGCACGGTCAGGAAGTGGCTCTTACCGGAGCCGAACGACCCGTGCAGGTAGGCGGCGTGGGAGTTCCCGTCGCGCACCGCGGCCCGCACCACCGAGAGGGCCTTGCGGAACGCCGCCTGGAGCTGGTCGGTCACCACGTACTCGGAGACCCGGGCGTCCGTCTCGGTGAACCCACCGGACAGCTCGACCTTGAAGTCGCCCGCGTGCACCGACTCGGGGATGTGGATGACGTCCCGCAGGTACATCTCTGCCGTGCTCACAGCTGATCAGTCCTTCTTCGCCGCGCGTCGTCCCCGCGTGGGCGCGGCCGGTCGCCACGCGCGCAGGTCGTCTTCGGTGAGCTGGTGCTTGGCCCGTTGCTCGGTCAGGTAGGCGTCGTACTCGTCCGCCGGGACGCCGCCCCACTCATCGTCGTACTCACCGTGCCACTGCTTGACCCAGGGCAGCACTTCGAGCAGGCCGGCGAGCAGCGGGGTGAGCCGTTCGGCGGACCAGCCGGACTGCTCGGTGCGGTCGTTGACCGTGTTGACCAGCGCTTGGGCCTGGTCCTTGTGGTCCCAGCCGGCCCAGCCGAGCAGGAGCGTCGGGTCCGCGTCAGGGCTCGCGTCCGGGTAGGAGATGAAGCGCTCCTTGGGGACGTCGAGCTTGCCGCGCTGGGACCAGTAGCTGGTCTTGCGGAAGTCGCCGCTGCCGTACTTCGGGGGCACCGGGATGTCCAGGCGCTTGCCGGTGCGGTCCTCTTCGCGCTGCAGCTCCCAGACCTCCTCCCACTGCTCGCGCTTGCGCAGACCGGAGTCCTTGTAGCGGAGGGCGGCGAGGTAGGGGACGTGCTGGTCGGCGATGACCTGTTCGAGGATCTGGGCCAGGGTGAGGTCGCGCTTTTTCAGGTGGTCGGTCGCGTAGAGCTGGGCGACGGAGTTCATGTCGGCGTCGTCGCGGAACTGGTCGGCGAGCTGGCTGATGGTAAGCGTGCGAGGGTGCTTCATGCCATCGCGCAGGGCGAACCAAAGTTCGGGCTTCTCGCAGCGGTCCAGCAGCCAGTTGCACAAGGCTTCAGCTTCCCGCCTTTCCCATGGCTCCGTCGTCCAACGGCGTTTGTATTCCGGCCGTTCGATCAAGGCAATATCGCGCCGCCCGGCAATCGTATCGATACGCGCTTGCACAATCTCCTTGTACCATTGTGGCCAACGGTCCGGAATCTCAAGGGTCGGTGTAGAGCCGTGTCTCGTGAACCAGGTGGTCTCTACCTCGCCGGCCACTGCCTTACGTGCGAGCACGATCTCAAAAGCCCGCTCGCCAAGATTGATCTCCGGAATCGACTTCAAATCGCTTGCCGTGAGCTTCGAGGTGTCGCGATTATCGAGTAGGTTGAAAGACCCGTAGACCTTCCAGTCCAACTCCTCCTGCAGGGCAATCATTAGATTTCGGATACGCCCATGCTCTATCCGGGCGGAATCGAGAAGATGGCGTGTTGGAGTTAGTGAAGACGCGACGGCAGACGGCTCCTGTTCGGCAAGCTGCTGAGCTAGGTGGTCCAAACGTTGACCCAGGTCGAGTGGCAACTGCCCTGGTAGCGGAAATTCTCGAAGTTTAGTTCCAGTAAATTCGAATGTGTTCTTCCACGCTTCGCTGCCCATTGTGGCATAGCCGGCGTCCACCCTGGCTCCGCCGCCTTCGCCTTTGTTGTGACTGACCTGCTTTAGCCAAAAACATGCCGTCGACGAGTTGAGTAGCCCTAGCAGTTCGAGATGTTCGTTTTCGCTCGCTTCATCTGGCAATTTGATTATTGGTGCAGACTGCTTGAATATCTTGCCTCCGCGGTCCAGTGTGAAGTGGTTGTGGGTCGTAACGAACGAGAAGGCGATGGAATATGGATTTGAGTAGCGACTGGCAAAGAACATTGAATACTCGAACCATTCGAGTCCTCGCTGAAGCTGAGTGCTCCCATACGCGACTCGATTTCGCAGGATTGTTCTATGTGGCCAGAGGAGTACTTCGACCGGTGCGGATCTGCACGGCGAAAGCGTGATTGGATCATAAGGCCACAATGACATGACTGGCTCAGTGATCAAATAATCCCTGATCACCTCGCCTTCTACGATGGCTCGTTGGTGACTTGCATCGACGTTCGCCCTTCGAAGAGCCCCTTCGCCAAGCATGTAGGCGTTATCTTCGCGAGTAACGGCACCGAACCCGATCTCCGAAACTCGACTGGAGAGCTTCTGGGGCGCTGCAAGAGAGAGAGCTTCCGATAGCTCGCTTGCTCCGCCTCCGCTAATGCTCCAGGGGTGTTGTGTGAAACGGTGCGAGTCGAGATCGGCGACCGAAATCCAGGGGGACTCACTTCCAGGCTTTGTGACTTGCGTGATAATGGCCGACCAAACTGCACCGTGAGCTGGATTTTGTGGTGAAGAAGGTTCACCTTGAATTCCCAGTACGGAGCGCACCCGATCAGAACTGCGGTAGGGCTGGTTGCGGCCAACGAGAATGACTGTGGGCGTCCCGTGACCGGGAATGTATGCGCCTGAACTGTCGATTACATGCGTGAGCCGAACGCTCGGCAAGAAGTGCTCAATGAGTCGTTTGCCGAACTCACGTTTCATGAAAGAGTTTGCGGTAATTTGGCCAACGTAACCAGAGTTGCGCTCGGGATCATGTGCTCGGACCGCCAAGTTGAACAGTCGCTGGGCGAACGGCACCGAGAGTGCGTATGCTCCGGAGCAGGCGTCGTAGCCGCGTCGGTAATTCTCGTTCTCTTGTTTGTCTTTTGGGGTAATGTAGGGCGGATTGCCGACTACCACATGGTAACTGGACTTACCGAGCAGGTCGACTGAATGGTAATCGGTGACATTTTCTGTGCGATACGTGTACGCCTCAGTCGGTTCAAACAGGTTTCCCTGAACGCCTGGTGCGCCGCGGCCGTGGAGCAGTGAGTCTCCAACGGCGACGTTGATGGGAAAAGTTGACGCCCTGTTAAGCGGAGGTTTACCGGCTGCACGCAAGGCTGCGATGAGTAGACGGAAACGCGCGATCGACGCGGCGAACGGATTCTTATCGCAACCGTGCACCGAGTCCAGCGCCAAGGAGATCAGCTTCCAGTTGTCGGACGCAGGTTCAGTGGCACGCCATTTTGCGAGCAACCGGTGGAAGATGCCCAGTAGGAAGTGGCCAGACCCGCAAGCGGGGTCGATGGTGCGTAGACCTCTGAGGCCGAATTCCTCGACTGCTGGCTCCAGTGTCAGCTCAAGGATGAACTCCTCCACGAACTCCGGGGTCTGCAATAGTGCGTACGTCTTGCGCGCGTGCTCCGACAGGTCCTGGTAGAGATCGCCGAGGAAGCGGGTGTCCCAGTCGTCGTCGGTGAAGTCGTAGCGGATCTCGCCATCGTCGCCGCGTCGTCGCCAGAAGATCAGCAGCGCTGTGGCTTGCTCGAACGACGGCGTGATCTCCCACAGCGGGTTGTACCGCTTGTCGAACAGACCTTCGACGGTCTTGTGCGACGACGCCAGGTAGTCAAACGCTGCGACGATCCAGTCACGGTCGTTCTTTTCCGGGTGTTCTTTGAAGAACGCCTCGTGCCGCTCGACCGCGTCGGCCAGCCGATCGCCCGGCCCGGCGATGAACGGCCACTCGATCAGGCCGTTGTCCTCGCAGAACCGCACGAACACCGTGCCCAGCACCCACGCCACCGCGACCTGCGTGACACGCTCGTCCCGCCACGCCCCATACGTCGCCGCAGTGCGCTCAGCCTTGCGCGCCTCGTCGTACTCCGTCTTCAGCGCACTGGCGAAAGGCTCCTCGTCACTGCGCTCCCGCAGGTCGTCCTCCAGCGCAGCGACCTGCTTGCGCAGGTCCTTCACCAGCTCGGCGTGGTCAAACCCGCGAGTCGTCAAAGCTGCGTTCTCCTCCACAGACACACCCACCAACACTCAGGCCGCGCTACCGGCGTCGCCGCGCAACGCGGCCAGGAAGTTCTTCGACAGGGCCACCCGCTCCGAGGCGTCCAGCACCTCGACCGTCCGACCGTCCAACTGCACCGACTCGCGCTCCGACTCACCGGGGCACAGCAGCCAGAAACCGCGCGGCGCGTCGGCCGGTCTGCGCGCGGCGTTCTGCACGCGCGTCAGCACCTCGTGCCCACCTTCGGTGAAGTACCGGGCCAGCAGCCCCGCGTCGTGCACGAACAGCACATCACCAGCCAACGACGGATCGAGCAGCCGTTCCTCGACGCGGGTCCACGCGGCCCGCACGTACGAGGCCAGCCCACGAGGCATCTCACCGGACTCGGTGAACCGGGCGTCGACACCGAGCACCTTGCGCCAGTCCTGCCCGCGCTCGGTGACCAGCGCCCGGAACTCGGTCAGGAACGTCTGGTTCAGGTCGATCCGCCGCACCGGGTGGAGTCGGGCCAGAGCGTCGGCGGTGCCGGGCAACTGAGCACCGCGCAGCGTCAGCGCCAGGAACCCTCCGCGCTCGAACGCGGTCGCCAGCTTGCCCGCGATCACCGCATGGGGATCGCGGGCGCCGACAGGCAGCGCGTGGGCGCTGATCGACGTGCCGGTGGATGATGCCGCGCGCGGGTGCTCGGGCTGCGGTGGCCGGAAGCGGCGTCCAGCCAAATCCCACTCCAACGGGACACCGGCCTCGCGCAGGGCCTCCTCCATGCGCACGTGTGTCGGCTCCGAGCGCCACTCCAGCTCCGGGAACCGCGCGCGGACCCGCTGGCACAGCTCTTCGACCGTGATGCCCGGATCACGTCGCACGCCCGCGCCGGCCTGGGAAATCCGCAGCGCCCGCGCCAGGTCGAGGTCCCTCGGGTACAGCTCCAGACGCGGCGAGTCGGCCGCCCGCTGCGACACGGCCGCCGCCAGCTCCACCAGGCGCGTGTCCGCCAGCGGAGCCAAACCCTCCGGCGCGGCAACGGCGCGCAGCTCGCGCAGCACGACCCCCCGACCCGGCAGCGGGTCCTGCCCGACCAGGTCGTCGGCGCACTTGCCGAGCGCCACCGCGTAGTCGGCCAGCTCGATGGCGCTGGGGTCGCTCTGCCCGGCCAGGGACTCGCAGGCGATCAGCACCCGCGTCCCGCGCCGCAGGACCAGCAGGCGAGGGCTGGCGTCCGGGTCGTCCGAGTGCAGCCCGGTCCACTCCTCGGCGTCCACCGCCGCCCGCACCACGGCGAGTGCCTTCGCCAGCGTCCGCTCAGGCGTGTCGTGTGCCGCGCCGTGCCGGACGCGCACCGCCTTCGCCAGTTCCCGCGCCGTCATCACCCGACCGGCGTCGGTGACGAGCTGCACCAGCTCGTCACGCAGTTCCGCCACCCACGGCTGCTCCACCCACTGCTCGATGGCCGCCCGGTAGTGCCGGGACACCGTCGGCTGAGCGAGGCCGACAACGCGGGCGACCTCGGACTGCTTCGCCCACAGCTCGGGCGCACCGCTCTCGTCGGGCAGCCCCAGCATCAGCCGGAGCACCTGCTCCTGCTTGGTGGCCTTGCCGGGAGAACGGGGAGCCAGCCGGTCCGCCATGTCGTCCACGCCGAGCTGGACCGCGGTCTCGCTCTCCTCCCGTTCGACGGGAGCGGGTTCGGCCGCGCTGCGCAGCCTGGCGGTCCACTGCTTGTGGCGGCGGTTCAGCTCCTTGCGGATCACCCGGCCGGCACCGCGGGCCTTGGCGATCTCGTAGAGCGGCACGTTGAGCAGCTCGCCGACCGTCGTCGCCCTGAACCCCTGCGCGACCGACACCGCGCGCGGCGACAACCCGGCCGCGTCGAGCGGGGTGTCGAGGCCGGCGGCCTCGGCGGCTTTCTCGCGGGCACTTTCCACGGTGGTCGCGTCGAGGCCGACAGTCGCGGGCGTGGTGGCGGGACTCGCCGCGTCGGCCTGGGCGAACACCGCGCGCCAGGCGTCCTCCATCTGCCGCAGGGTGTCGAACCGCCGGTCGACGTCCCGGTGGAAGGCGCGCAGGAAGAACTCGGTGAGGCCGTCCTGAAGGGCAAGCTCGAAGGAAGCCGTCGCGAGCGTCGGCGTCTCGTCGGACGCGGTGCGCGGGTCGGTCAGGCCGTCACCCCACACCGGTTTCTCACCCGACGCCATCTCGTGCAGCGTCACGGCCGCCGCGTAGCGCTCGGCGTGGTCGTCGAAGACCGGCCGGCGCGGCGTGTCGAGGAACGGGTCGAGGTAACCCCGCGTGCCCGCCTTGACGTCCCGCTCGGACACGCCGTGCAGCGAGAAGTCGAACAGCATGAGCTGCCACGACCTGTCCTCGCGCCGGTAGAGGGCGAGGTTGTCGGGCTTGATGTCGCGGTGCCGTACACCCTTCGCAGCGAGCTGGTCGAGCGCCGTGAACAGGTCTTTCCCGAACCGCTCCAGCTCGTGATAGGTCAGCCGGCCCTCGGCGCGCAGGCGGGCGCCCAGCGTGCGATCGCCTGCGAAATCCAGGTCGAGCACGGTACGGCCGCCGAGCACGCGCGGACCGTCCAGCAGCTTCACCACGACACCGCCGCCGACCAGGTGCAGGGCGTCGGCCTCGGCGCGCAGCCGATCGGCCTTGTCCTCGTCCAACGCGACCTTGAACACCCGGCGCGTGACCGTCTCGGTGCCGTCGTCGTCCTCGTCGGTGCGGCGCACCAGCAGCGCGCGGGCCGTCGCGCCGGTCCCCAACACCCGCTCGACCACCCACGGGCCGTCGACCGGCTGCCCGGGGGTCGCGTCGAGCGGGTCCACCTCGGCGGTGTGGGTCTCGGGCACGGCCGAGTCGCGCTCGACCCCGTCCAGCGCGTCGAGGAACGCCTCCGCCGAGTCGAGCCGGTCGGCCACGTCCGCCTGGGTCGCGCGGAAGACCAACGAGTCCAGTGCCTCGGACACGCTGTCGCTCACTGCGTACGGGTGCAGGCCGCGTTCGCGGGCCAGCCGGTCCACCAGGCCGCTGCGCTGCGTTGCGGGCGGCTGGCCGGTGACGATCAGGTAGGTCAGCGCGCCCACGCCGAACACGTCCAGGTCGACCGGGTCGGAGTACGGCTGGTCGAACTCGGGCGCGAGGTAGACGCCGGCCGCGTCAGGCAGGTGGCTGCCCGGCATCGACGTCATGATCGAGGACATGCCGGTCGTGTCGAAGTCCCGCGCCGCGCTCTGCCAGTCGATCACCCGCAGCACGGGGGAGGAGCCGTCCTCCTTCGCCGACACGTACACCGACCGGGCGGCCAGCGCCCGGTGGTAGAGCGAGCGGCTGTGCGCGTAGCGCAGGGCCTCGCCGAGCTGGCGCACCATGTCGAGGCGGGCCTCGGGGGTGAGCCGGTCCTCGTGCAGCGCGAGGTAGGAGTCGAGCCGCAGGTCCGTCCCGCGGTGCGCGAACCGGATCGCCGGGCCGCCCTGGTGCTCGCGGATCTCCATCGCTTGGGCGATGCCGCGGTGGGCGATGCCCTGCAACACCTGGTACTCACGCCGAGCGGCCCGCTCGACAGACTGGCGCTGGTCGTCGGTCGCCTGCGCCTGGGTCAGGTAGATGCGGACCCGGCCCTCCTCGCGGACCGGCTGCTCGCGTCGGGCGAGGCGGTCCTCCCAGGTCGGGCCTGCGTCGAGGACGTCGGTGGTCAGCTTCCAGTCGTCACCGAACCGCAGGTGGGCGGTCGAGACCCTGATGCCGATCTTGTCCAGCAACTTGGGCAGCACGTGCCGGGAGAACTCGGGCGTGATCCGCTGTGCCTCGCGCTGCGGCGGCGTGGCCAGCAGGTCGCGCCAGATCCAGGGCAGACCCTGCGAGGCATCGTCACGGCCGTAGACGCGGACGCGCTGCACGTCATCCAGGCCCGACACCAGACCGGGGGCCGACAGGAACACGGCCGGTTCCACGCGCGGCACCCGCTGGCTGATCTTCAGTTCCTTGGCCGCCCACTCCAGGCGGGACTTCAGCTCCTTGGACTTCAGGTCCGTCAGGTGCAGCGGGTTGCGCAGCGTCCGGGGACGGGTGCGGCCCTCCTCGAAGAAGCTCCACGTGTCGCCGTTGTTGACCACCCGGCCGGGGTGCGCTTTGAGTTCGACCAGGTAGAGGCCGCCGGGCACCGCGATCAGCAGGTCGCACTCGTTGATCCGGCCCGACGCGGCGGTGAACGAGAACGTCGCCCACGCGCGGTAGGGCTCGGCGTTCGGCATCAGGCGCTTGACGGCATCGAGGCCGTCCTGCTCCCACGGGTAGGGCGAGGTGCGCTCCTGGAACCACCGCTGCACCGCCGGCGGAGGACCCGGCTTCGGCGTCGTGGGCCGTTCCGCTGAAGGCAAGGTCTTCCCCCCGAGCTGTCGCGCTGTGCTGAGGTCGCGATGCTACTGGCGACCGCCGGCGTACCCCACTCGGAGCAGCCACCTGTGCGTCGCGGCGAGGGCTCTCCGCGTTACGGCAGGCGGCAGGCAGTTCGGGAAGGCAAACCGAATGATGTTCGCTTCACCGGAATGCGGAGAAGAGGGTGGTCAGGCGGCGGCAACCACCCTTTTCTCGCGATCAGTCGGCCTTGACGGTCCTCAGGAACGACCGAAACGCCCCCGAGCCGATCAGGAGTCGACCGCCCTCGGGGTTCTTCGAATCGCGAAGGCCGACCACGGTCGTTCGCACTGCGACTTCGACGCAATTGGCGTCATTGCCACTGTAGCTGCTCTTCCGCCACGCAATCGGGGTCACTCGCGTGCCACCTCACCCTCCGTCGAGGTCGTGAGCGATGGACGTCATCAACCGGACGGAACCGTCCTCGTCCAGCGCCACGTCCGTCAGCTTCTCCACCGTCAGCCTATAGAGGGCGACGCGGGCCGGGTCATCCAAGAACAGGCCGGTGGTGCGGTCCTCGACGAAGACCACCGGCTTGTCATTGGCGAAGTCGAGGATCACGAACTGGCCCAGCAAGCCGGCGTGGCCGACGACGCTCGACGGGATGACGCGGATCGTGACGTTCGACCGGTCGGTCAGGTCGGCCAGGTGTCGGAGCTGGCGAGCCATGACCTTCGGCCCGCCAATCGGCAGGCGCAGCGCCGCCTCGGTCAGGATGAGGTTCAGCTCCGGCGGCCTGCGGCGGGCCAGGATGGCTTGGCGGGCCATGCGGCGGCCCACCCGCACCTCGATGCTCGGCTCCTCTTCATCCACCTGGATGGCCGAGATGACGGCGTAGGCGTACTCCGGCGTCTGGGCGAGACCGGGGATGAGCATCAGCTCAAAATCGGTGATGACCGTCGCCCTGGTCTCGAAGTTCAGGTAGGTGCGGCTCTGCACGGTCGGGTTGCTGGCCTCGACCAGGCCGGAGCCGTCGCCGCCGCGCGCTTGGTCGAGCAGTCGGTTGCGCTCCGGGCCGATCACGCCGATGACGGCCAAGATCGCGGACACCTCCTCGGGGGTGGGCTCCCGCTTGCCGTTCTCCAGTCGGCTGATCGTGCTGGCCGAGACGCCGAGCCCGTCACCGACGTCTTGCAGCGTGAGCTTCGCTTTCGTGCGAAGTCGTTCGAGCTCGAATCCGATTCCCCTGGTGGTGACACCGGACTTCGTTGTTGCCACGATGATCTCCTTGCGATGTGTGCAAGCATCGAAGCAGAAAACCATGTCTGAGCTGCGAAAAGTCACTCGATCGAGCTATTTGCAGTCCTTGCCGTCGCGATGGTGGCACTGCAATCCTCGAGCCCATGAATATCGTTGAAGAAGATCGAGTGCTGCGGCGGCATCTGGCGGCCGTGCTGGTCGGCGTGCTCTACAACTCCGACCGGAAGTCGTTGCAGATGGCGCGGGCGGAGACGCACCGGTTGGTCGGCGCGGTGACCACCTGCCTGGGCACGCACCCGCTCGACAAGGCGGGCCGGTGCGGCGTGTGCGAGTCGTCGGAGTGCGCGCTGCGCAGTGATCTCCGGCTCGCGCTGATGCCGTTCGACGGCGTCGCGGAGGAAAGCATCCTCGACGTTGCCGGTATCGAGCGGAAGAAGTGATGACGCCGGAGAAGCCCGTCGAGGACATGACGATGGCGGAACCCCTGACCAACCAGGTCGATCAGGGGTCCGTCGAGTCCGATCAGCCGGTGAGGCTCAACAACTCCGGCACCGCGCGGGGAACTGTCGTCCCAGCGCCGGTTGAGCGCCCGCTGAACCCCAGCCGTGTCAGTCGACGCTGGTCACGGGGAAGATTAGGCGTTCACCCTCCCAACGATTGACCCCGGGGTCCGTGAGGGCCGCGACCGGGCGGCTGTCGCCGCGCTCGCGGTCGAGGACCTTGCGCCACTCCGGCAGGGTGCCGGTGACCACGAACGGACCGATCGGAACTTCGAGCAACTCGTCCTGCACCCGGACCGGAGCGCTCTCGCCCGCGATGGTCAGGTCGCCGTCCACCCCGGCCTCGGCGGCGGCGACCACGTCCTCCAGGTCGGCGGCGGACATCGTCCCCGACCACGTGCCGCTGTTCGTGCGTGCCCGCGCGAACAGGACGTCGTCACCGGTCGTGTTGTCGTACCACTCGAACTCGAGGACGGCCCCGGACAACGGATCGGTCGACTTGGAGGCCGGTGACAGCCATGCCGGCCTGAACCTCTCCAGCAGGCCGGTCATCGCGTCCGCCAGCAGGCGTCGCCGCTCGCTCAGGAACGACCGGTAGCGGTCCGCGTCACGCAGGTCCTCGTCCAGGGGGATGAGGTGCGCGGTCAGCTCCTGGTCACCCAGCGTCGGGAAGTAGTCGCGCGGCGACCTGTGGCTGATCTTCCGGTTGGCCTTGCCAGAGATGAAGGCGAGGTTGGCCAGGTCGTTGATCTCGCCCTTGCTGTACTTCTCGGGGTGGTTCTTCAGCGTGGCCTGCGGGTGGATGTGGTGGTACTCCAGCGACTGGCTCCCCTCGGCCGCCGCCGAGATGCCGATGCCGCCCCACCAGTCCTTGGCCCCGGCTTCCTTGGCGACCAGGAAGCTCAGGAAGAAGTACGGGCTGCCGACGGTCCGCCCCGCGAGGTCGTCCGGTCCGATCGACACGCCCCCGGTGACGCCCAGGTTGTCCAGCAGGTGGCGCACCGGGTCGTCCGTGCGGGCCGCGGGGATGTCCTGCCCGAGCCGGGTGTCGGTCGACCCGCTGTACCGGTTGCGGATCGTGGCGGCCAGGAACCAGTAGAGGATGGCGTCGGCCGTGCCGCTGTCCAGGTGCTCGTCTTCTCGCTCACCGAGCAGGACGATCAGCGGCAGCAGGACGACCATCGACGGCAGCAGCTTGCTGTGCGATGCGCCGAGGTTGTTCTGCAGCAGGGAGACGAGGTGGCAGAGCCCTCGCCGCACCGTGGCCCAGCCGCGGTCGAGTTCGTCGTCGGTCGCCGAGACCAGGCGTGCGTGCGACCAGGCGGACAGGCCACGTCCCAGCACCGCGCCGGTGAGGGCCCTGGTGAGGAACGTGACGTCGATGTCGCCGTACCCGCGGTCTGCCCAGTGCTTCGCCTCGTCCTCCAACTTCTGGAGCACACCCGGCCACCGTGCCGAGAGGGTCGCGAGCGCCAGGTCCGAGGTCTTGAGCGACCGGCCACCGCTGTTCACGCGTACGAAGATCTGCGTGACCTCGTCGTAGGGGAAGTCGCGCAGGACCTCCATGTGGAACTTGTGACCCGGGACGGCGGCGAGCTTCTGCAGCCGCTTGCTTATCTCGCCCGGCGGGATGTCGGGATTGCGCTCGTGCAGTTCACCGACGAGCTGGTACTGATCCGCCTCGGGCTTGAGCACGTCGTAGACCTTGATCCACCGGGGATCCTTGGCCGTCGCCGCGCTCTGGTTCTGGAACTTCTCGGTCTCGACGTTGAAGACGATAACGGCCTGCGGGTGGTCGGTGAGCACCCGGTGCAGCGACGTCACGCGCTGTTGACCGTCCAGGAGGTAGAGCGGCACGACAGCGGACTTGCCCGCCGGACCGCTGATCGCCGCTTCCCTGGTCTGCGGCACCTCGTCGGTCTGCCAGAAGAGCAGCGACCCCGACGGATAGCCGCGGTAGAGCGACTCGACAAGCTTGGCGACCTGGGTCGGCTTCCACACGTAGCCGCGTTGGATCTCCGGCAGCCTGATCTCGCCTTGTTCGATCTGGCTGACGAGAGTTCTGACCTCGCGTTCGGTCTTGTCAACAGGCATCCAAGCGGCTCCCGCCGTAGGGGTTCGGTGCTGGGCATGTCATCGCCGAACAGTGCTGCACCGTTATCAGGTCGATCATGCTCTGCGGCGTCCGCCCACCTCGACCGGCTCCGACGGGCCGAGGCTGCGGACCTGCACAACGTCAACGGGGTGCGGGCAGCACGGCGCGTCCGGCGAAGAAGAGGACGGCCGCCACCGCGGAAGGCATGGCCAGCAGGAGCAGGTAGGCCAGCACGCCGACGCTGAGACCGACCGGCGCCTTGCCGCTCTGCGCCGTCATCACCAGCAGGAACCAGGACACGGGGACGAACAGGCTCGAACTCACCCAGCCGCCCGTCAACGCGCGCCGGGCCTGCCACATCCGGACGACGTCGAACTGCTCGCCCCACGTGTAGGACCGGGCCAGGGCGATGCTGACCGACGACAGGAACGGCCCGATCACCGAGGCGCACCCCACGCCCCAGACCATGGCGTTGACCGGGTGGTGCGCGGTGGGCAGGGCACGGCCGAACCCCACTATCGCCGAGACGAGCACCAGGCTGGCCACCAGGCCCACCGCCGCGAGGACGGCGCACCGGCCCTGCACCTCGCGAACCCGCGCGGCCGGCAGCCACAGGTACGGCGACGGTCCGCCCGGGTGCGTCACGAGCCGGGCCGCCAGTCCGAACCGTCCCCGTCCGTCACACTCGCGTCGGCCAGGTCCGCGGTGTTCGGCATCGCCCACGTCGAGCCGAGGTCCCGCACCTTCTGCCGGATCGCGGCCTGCTCGACCTCGATCGTGTTCACGTGGGACTCCAGCGCCAGCACCGTCGTGGTGATGAGGGCGAACCCGCCGGCCACCGCGGTGAGGATCACCGCGATCGCCGCCGGGATGCCCACCACGGTGAACGCGGCGGCCACCGCGGTCGCGATGGCGATCGCGAACCCCGCCAGCGCCAGGCCCATCGCGATCCAGAACGTGTCGATCGAGTTCGCCAGGCTGGTGAGCGACGAGCGCATCTGCCCGGCGACGTCCTTGATCGCGTTGAGCCCGGCGGCCTGCGGCGGCACCGTCGCCTGGTAGACGCGGGCCGCGCGGCCCTCCCACTCGATCGTGGTGCGGAGCTTGTCTAGGCCGATCGTGCCGGTGACATCGCCCAGGGCGCCGCCCACCCGCGTCACCCACTGCTCGCCGACCTGCTTGAGCCGGTCGGAATCACCCGGCTGCTCCAGCAGTTGGTTGACCCGGTCCCAGAACTCGCGCAGCTTCCGGTCGAGCAGCGCCAGGTTGCGGAGGATCGGGTCGACCAGGTGCTCCAGCGGCGCGGGCACCCAGCTCATCACGCTGTTGACCTGCTCGAAGAACTTCCTGGTCTCCTGGTCGATCCGCTCGGTCTGCCGGTGCGCTTCCCGCACGAGGGGATTCATCGGCCACCGCCTTCGGTGTGGATGCTGTTCATGGCGTGCCGGTTGGCTTCCTCTTCCGCCTCATAGGTGTTCGCCGCCGCGTGCAGGCTCTCGCCGAGGCCGCGGAACGCCTGCGTCGCCTGGACGAGCAAGTCCTCCAAGGCTTCCCGGGCGTCGTTGTAGGTGCGGTCCAACCCCTTGTCGACCGCCCACATGGACACGTCGGCGCCGGTCAGCGCGAGCCCGCCCAGCGCTTCGCGGGGACCGTCGAGGTTGTCGGCGGCGGTCGCCCACGCGATGGCGTCGGACCGCATGGCGTCGAGGGCGACGGAGACGTCGGTCATGGCAGCAACCCCACTCGGCGCAGCAATGTGTTCGGATCGCTGATCAGTGCGGTGAGCTCGGCGATGGCGGAGCTTCGCGGCCCCTGCGCGAGGTCGGCGGGGACGCCGCGGGCGTGCAGGGTTCGCAGGACCTCGAGGAATTCGTGCTGCATCTCGCTCACCCTCGCCGTGTGGGTCCAGGCGGGGTCGGCGTCCAGCGCGACGACCTGGCCCCGGCGAGCGGTGCCGCGCACGTGACCTCCCCTGCTCTCCGCGGTGGTGGGCCGGTCCACGACCTCGGCCATGCGCTGGGTGTACCGGTCCAGGTCGTTGTTGACGGCGTCGATCAGCCGCAGCGCGTCTTCGGGCGTGATGCGCTCGGACGGCTGCGACTGCGGCTGCGGCTGCGACTGGGGTGGTGGTGACGGCGGAGGCGCCGTTGGTCGTTCCGCCTGCTTGGCCAACGCCTGCACGGTCGCGGCGTTGGCGGCCTGGACCACCGCGCCGCCGAGGGCACGCGGGTCCACGGCCTGCTTCCACCCCGCCGCGATGGTGACCGACTGGACTTCCGCCTCGTCGTTCACCGCCACGGCGACCACGCCGTCGGGGTCGCGGCCCGTCAGGAGGTCGTCCCGCGCGTCGGGCTGGTCCGGCGACCGCCGTGGTGGCTGGTCCCCCTCGTCGTTCTCCTCGAAGCCGAATCTGAATTCGCCGCTCACGGTTCCCCTTGCGGTCGGTGATCAGACGATTTCGCAACGTAGCGCGCGTTCGCCGGAGATCGGTACGCAATCGTCGGTGGTTCCGGTCAGTCGGTGCGTTCTCCACCCGTTCGGCTGAGCGACCCGCGTGCCTCGCCCACGTGGCCATCGCGGTGTTGTCGTTCCGGCTGTCGCCCTAGGCTGAACCGGTGACGCCTGAGAAGCCCGTGGAGGGCATGACGATGGCAGAACTCCTGACCAACCAGCTCGATCAGGAGTCCGCCGAAGGTCAGCGAGCCGAGACCGCGTCGGTCGACGCGACCAGTTCCGCCACCGCGTGAACGAGCCGGGGGTGGTCGGCCGGGCTCAGCGTGGCCCACTCCCGGCCGTCGCCGGAGGGCCGGCGGGTGAACTGCCACCGACCCTCGGCGTCGTCGTAGAAGGACACCGCGTACGAGCCGCGCCGTCGCGGCCCCAACCGACCGTGCCGCACGGACCGCGCGGCCGCGCCGAACTGGCCCATGCGCGTCACGCCGCCGAGCACCTGGGCGATCTTCTGCGCGTCCGCACGAGCCAATCCGCTGTCCCGCAACGCGTTCTCCATCCGCGCCACCGACTGCCCGGCGACGGCCGCCGCCCGGTCGAGATCGGCGGCGAGCACGCTGACCGACCGTGAGCGGGGCGTCGGGTGCGGCGGCAGCAGGGCCACCACCGACGCGGCCAGCGCGGCCTCGTCGATGCCGGCGAGGCTCAGGCCGTCGGCGGTGAGCACGGCCAGCACGGCGTGACCCTGCCCGGCGGCGGCGACCGCGCGCACCCGCGGACCTCCGTCGAGGCGCAGCCGTGCGTCGACCTCGCGCTCCGGGTGGGCCAGCAGGGTCAGCCAGTCGGCGAGGCGCACGTCGAGGGCGCCCCGTGCGGCCAGGCCCCGTGCCTCCAGGCCGCGCCACGCGTCCTGGAAGAGCGCACGGCGTTCGTCCGCGGTGGCGCCGTGGGACGGGATGGACAGGATCGTGGGGTAGTCGCCCGGCTTCAGGTGGTCCCAGCACAGCTCGAACTCCAACCGGGACAGCGTGACCGTCACCGGTCGTCTTCCCCGATCACCGGCGGTGCGACGCGCGGGATGGCGTCCACTCCCCAGACGTCGTCCACTTCCTGCAGGTACGGCGCGGTCTCGTGCTCGACGTCGTCGTCGGCTTGGGCGGACTGCGGTGCGCCGGCCAGACCCGCCGTGAGCGGAGGGCCGCCCGTCGAGCCGCGCACGGTCGCGGCGGCGTTCGCGCGGTTCACCTGAGCGTCGTTGCCGATGCCGGTCGACCCGCCGGGACCGGGCGCCGGGGCCGCGCGGCCACCTCCCGGCAGACCCGGCGAGAACGGCTTCATCGCGCCCGCTCCACGTCCCGCGCCGCCGCCGCTCGCCGCCTTTCCGGACGAACGGCCGGGGTGGCTCGGGGACGACGCGGTGGGCCGGCTCCCAGGCGGAACGATGCCGACCGGTGCGGCGGAAGTCAGGGGAGCGGACGCCTGCTGGGGCAGCGTGACCGGACCCGGTGTCGGCCGTGAGGGGGAGTCCGACGGGGTCGTCACGGCGGAGGTCGCGGTGCGGCCGACGTCCTTGTCCTCCGGCGTCACCGAACCCGACGGCACCACCGAACCCGACGGCGCCACCGGGCCGGACGGCTCGACCGAGCCGGGCGCTTCCCGATCGGACGTCGGCGTGCGCTCCGGGGTGGTGGTCCGGGTCGTCTGGACGACCTCGCTCCGCTCGACGGCGGCCGGCTCGACCACCTGCGTGGTGACGGACGGCGGCGGCACGAACTCGCCGAGGGACTCCACCGCCGCCGACGCCCGGTCGCGGTAGCCGTTCATCACCGCCACGGCCAGGCGCTTGGCCTCCTGCGCCCGGGCCTCCTCGACGTCCTGGTCGGTCTGACCTCCGACGAGGTGCGTGAAACCGGCGGGGACGCCCCAGAAGTCGTCGTTGGCGGTCGAGGTCACCTCGACGGGTTCCGGCATCTTGCCCTTGGCGTCCACATAGGACAAAGCCTGCGCTTCGAGCGACTCCCGGGTGACGATCGCGGCGGCGCGGGCGTCCTCGGCCCACTGCACCAGCGGGGTGTTGCCGGCGGCGAACCGCTCGCCCGCCGCGCCCTGCCACACCGCGCCGGACTCGCGGATCGCCCTCTCCAGTTCGACCTGGGCGGTCTTCATCACGGTGAGGAACCTGGCCCAGGCGTCGTCCACGGTCTGCGCGGCCGGGTAGCCGGGGCCACCGTGGATCTTGTCGTACAGCTGTTGGTGCGTCTGCGCGTCGAAGTTGTGGTTCCCGATGCGTCCGTCCGTTCGGCGTCTGCGTAAGCCGTTCTCCCAGGTCGCCATTGCCGCCCCCTTATTTCAGCAGGTTCTCCATCGCCGCTTCCGCCAACTTCCGCGCCCCGTCGCAGGGTTTGGGGAAGCGGTCTTCGTACGTGGGCACGACCGTGAAGCTCGCGACGAGGTACTGGCCCTCGGCGGTGTCGACCATCACGTCACAGCGGCCTCCGTCGTTCGGCAGGGTCACCGTGATGGCCGGGAAGTCCCGCACCGGATCGATCTCCGCCGCCTGGCCGGCCCGCTTGCCCTCGGTCCACACCGAGATCCCCTCGGCCGTCACGGGCACCAGGCGGCTGCTGGCTCCGATGACGGTCCACGAGCAGCCCTTGGTCTGGTAGAAGTCGTTGTCCACGACCCGCCCCGCCCGGTCGATCTGCAACGCGGGCAGCTGCTCCTCGGTCAGCAGGCCACAGGGCTCCGCGCCGTCGAGCTTGATCTCACGTGGTCGGTCCGGCGACGAGACGGACGAAGGCGACGTGCCCGGAAAAGCGCCAGCGCCACCGGCCGGGAGCGGGATGCCGGAAATCGTCTTGCTGCACCCGGCGACGAGCACGACAACCGCCGCCGCGCAGAGAACAACACCGAGCTCCGCTGTCCGGGGCCTCATCGGTCGGCGACCTCGTGGATCTTGTGGATCGCCTCGGTGTTGCCGTCCTCGACAAGACCATACGTCCGTGCCGCCGCGAGCAGCTGCTCGATGTTGGCATTCAACTCGGCCAGGAATTTGTTCGTGACGTCGAGCGCGAGCGTCGAATGGTCGGTGAACACCTTGGCGGCGTCCGCGGAGATCTCGTCATCGGCGAGCGGACGTCCGAAAAGGGAATCCCGGTGCGCGTCCAAGAAGTCCAACACGTCGTTGCGGACGTCCTCGTAGCGACGTATCAGGTCCAGCACCTTCTCCGGTTCCACCTGCATGCTGGTCGAGGCCGGTGCTGGAGATCCCCCTGATCCGTCGGCACGCTGATACGGCATGGTGCCCCCTCCCCCTCGCGAGAACGGCTCACATGTGGGTCAAGGCGTGACTGTGCGTATACAGGTTCTCATGGGGGACAACGTGATGGTCCGCAGTTCGCGTGCGCCCCCTGAATGGCGTACACGACTACTGACTGTCTATTGACTCGGCCGGTCGACGTAAGCGGTGTTGGTCGTTACCGGTGTGCCGCCTGCGGCCGGGTAGAGCAGAACTACGGCATTTGGGCTGCTCTTCTGGTTCCCTTGCGAAGCACGGGTCGCCATCACGCCGGAAAGGTCCGATCTTCACGTTAACGCTTCTGTGGGGTGAAACGTTCGCCTCTCGTGACCACAGGTCCGGAACGGACGCCCGGCCAATAACGCACGCGTGTTCGACTGCGAGCGGGAAATTCCACCTGATTGGTTCTGGCCCGGCGCGTTCGGATCGACGCCGTTCACTCGCCTGAGTCAGGCGGTGGCTGAGAGCAGGGCGCCGCCGCGGGCTCCGGCACAGGCCCTCGGAAAGCACCACGCCCCGGCTGCCGAAGAGGCGACCGGGGCGCGGTAGGCGTGCGATCAGGATCAGGCAGGCACGGAGGCGACGCCGGGCGCGAGGAAGCGCTTGCCCGTCACCTTCTCCGAGATGCCCGAACGGTCGAGGTACGGGGTGATGCCGCCCAGCCAGAACGGCCAGCCGGCGCCGAGCAGCATGCACAGGTCGATGTCCTGCGCCTCGGCCACCACGCCCTCGTCGAGCATGATGCGGATCTCCTCGGCGAGCGCTTCGAGCGCCCGCGCGAAGACCTCCTCACCGGTCAACGGCTTGTCGCCGAACGCCCACAGCTCCTGCACCTCGGGGTCGACGGACTGCTTGCCCGCGGAGTCCCACTGGTACACGGCGGTCTTGCCGGCGGCCACGAACTCCTTCATGTTCTCCGACACGCCGAACCGGTCGGGGAACGCGCGGTTCATGGTCTCGGCCACGTGGAGCGCGACGGCGGGGCCGACGAGCTGCAGCAGGATGAGCGGCGACATGGGCAGGCCCAGCGGCTCGGTGGCCTTGTCCGCCACCTCGAACGGCGTGCCCTCGTCGATCGACTTCACGACCTCGCCCATGAACCGCGTCAGCAGCCGGTTCACGACGAACGCCGGGGCGTCCTTCACCAGCACGGACGACTTCTTGAGCTGCTTGCCCACCGCGAACGCGGTCGCGAGCGTCGCGTCGTCGGTCTGGCCGGCGCGCACGATCTCCAGGAGAGGCATGACCGCGACCGGGTTGAAGAAGTGGAAGCCCACGACCCGCTCGGGGTGCTTCAGGCCCGACGCCATCTCGGTGATCGACAGCGACGACGTGTTGGTCGCCAGCACGGCCTCGGGGGAGACGTGCTCCTCGACCTCGGCGAACACCTTCTGCTTGACGCCCAGGTCCTCGAACACGGCCTCGATGACGAAGTCGGCGTCCGCGAACGCCGCCTTGTCCAGCGAACCGCTCACCAGGGCCTTCAGCCGGTTCGCCTGGTCGGGCGAGACGCGCTTCTTGCCGAGCAGCTTGTCCACCTCGGCGTGCACGTACCCGACGCCCTTGTCCACGCGCGCCTGGTCGATGTCGGTGAGCACCACCGGCACCTCCAGCCGCCGCGCGAACAGCAGCGCCATCTGCGACGCCATCAGGCCCGCGCCGACGATGCCGACCTTGGTGACCTTGCGCGCCAACGACTTGTCCGGCGCGCCCGCCGGCCGCTTGGCCCGCTTCTGCACCAGGTTGAACGAGTACAGCCCGGCCCGCAGCTCGTCGCTCATCACGACGTCCGCCAGCGCCTCGGTCTCCGCCGCGTACCCGGCGTCCAGGTCGTTGGCGCGGGCCAGCTCCAGCAGCTCCAGGGCCTTCAGCGCACCCGGCGCGGCGCCCTTGGTCTTGCCCTCGACGATGGCCCGAGCGCGCGCCACGGCCGCGTCCCAGCCCTCGCCGCGGTCGATCTCACGGCGAGCGGGCACGACGTCGCCGCGCACCACCGAGGCCAGCCACAGCAGCGACTGCTCCAGGTAGTCGGCCGAGTCGAACAGCACGTCCACGATGCCCAGGTCGAGCGCCTGCTTCGGCTTGAGCATCTTGTTCTGGTTCAACGCGTTCTCGAAGATCACGGTGACCGCGTCGTTCGGGCCGATCAGGTTCGGCAGCAGCTGCGTGCCGCCCCAGCCGGGGAACAGGCCGAGGAACACCTCGGGCAGCGCGATGGCCGCCGCGTTGGACGTCAGCGTCCGGTAGTGGCACGACAGCGCCAGCTCCAGGCCGCCGCCCATGACCGCGCCGTTGACGAACGCGAAGGTCGGCACGGGCGAGTCGGTGAACTTGCGGAACACGTCGTGCCCGAGTTGGCCGATGGTCACGGCCTGCGACCGCTCGGTGGCGCCCTCGACGGCCGTCAGGTCCGCGCCCACGGCGAAGATGAACGGCTTGCCGGTGACCGCGATCGCGGCCGGGGAGGCGGCCGCGGCCTCGTCGAACGCCGCGCTGAGGCTGACGAGCGACTGCGGGCCGAACGTGGACGGCCGGGTGTGGTCGTGGCCGTTGTCGATGGTGATCAGCGCGACCTTGCCGTCGACACCGGGCACGGAGACGAACCTGGTGCGGGCGTGGGTCACGACCTCGTCGGGGAACAGGGCCTTGGCCTCGTCGGCGGTCAACGCGGTCACTTGGCTTCTCCGTTCCAGTGCGGGTTCTCCCAGATCACGGTGCCGCCCATGCCGATGCCGATGCACATGGTGGTGATGCCGTAGCGCACGTCGGGGCGCTCGGCGAACTGCCGCGACAGCTGGGTCATCAGGCGCACGCCGGACGACGCGAGCGGGTGGCCGGTGGCGATCGCGCCACCCCACTGGTTGACGCGCGGGTCGTCGTCGGCGATGCCGAAGTGGTCGAGGAAGGCGAGCACCTGCACGGCGAACGCCTCGTTGATCTCGAACAGGCCGATGTCCTCGATGGTGAGGCCGGCGCGCTTGAGGGCCTTCTCGGTGGCGGGCACCGGGCCGACGCCCATGACCTCGGGCTCGACGCCCATGAACGAGTAGCCCACGAGCCGCATGCCGACGGGCAGGCCCAGCTCGCGCGCGGTCTCCTCCTCGGCCAGGATGCAGCCGGTGGCGCCGTCGTTGAGGCCCGCCGCGTTGCCCGCGGTGACCCGGCCGTGCGGCCGGAACGGCGTCTTCAGCTTCGCCAGGTCCTCGACGGTGGTGCCGGGGCGCGGCGGCTCGTCGGCGGTGGCGAGGCCCCAGCCGTGCTCGGCGGACCGGGTCGCGACCGGCACGAACTCCGGGCCGATCTTGCCGTTCTTCACCGCGTCGGCGTACTTGGCCTGCGAGGCGGCCGCGAACGCGTCCGTGCGCTCCTTGGTGATGTGCGGGAACCGGTCGTGCAGGTTCTCCGCCGTCGAGCCCATGACGAGCGCGGACGGGTCCACGATCTTGTCGGACAGGAACCGCGGGTTCGGGTCGACGCCCTCGCCCATCGGGTGGCGGCCCATGTGCTCGACGCCGCCCGCGATGACCACGTCGTAGGCGCCGAACGCGATGCCGCTCGCGGACGTCGTCACGGCCGTCATCGCGCCCGCGCACATGCGGTCGATGGCGTAGCCGGGCACCGACTTGGGCAGGCCCGCGAGCAGCGCCGCGGTGCGCCCGATGGTGAGGCCCTGGTCGCCGGTCTGCGTGGTGGCCGCGATGGCCACCTCGTCGACCCGCTCCGGCGGCAGCTCGGGGTGGCGGCGCAGCAGCTCGCGGATCACCTTGACGACCAGGTCGTCGGCACGGGTCTCCGCGAAGATTCCCTTGGGGCCGGCCTTGCCGAACGGCGTGCGCACGCCGTCGACGAAGACCACGTTACGAACGCGTGCCGGCGCTACTGGTGCGGCCACGGCGTCTCCTCCGCTTGTGGTGACGATTCGCCCGAGCGGGTCGGGCGCGACTCCTACCGATCGGTAACCCAACTCTAGCGCCTGTTACTGGTCGGTAACCACCGTGGTCGCCCTGTCGGGTCGGTCACAGCGGGCCCGGATGGCCAGGAACAGCGCGAACCCGAACGGGGACAGGACGATCGTGAACACCAGCAGCGGGCCCATCAGCAGCGGGCGCAGCCCCAGCCGGCGGCTCTCCCGGTACATCCACGCCCCGATCAGCAGGTCCCACGCGATCACCTGCGCCCACAGCGCCGAGGCTCCCCACGAGGTGGCCAGGAACTCCCGCAGCGTGCCCAGGTCCGGACTGCTCATCGTCGCCCAGAGCTCGGGGAGGTGCCCGGCGACCAGCGCCGTGTAGACCACGAGCGGCGGCACGGCGATCAGCGGCGACGCCACGACCCGGGCCGTCGTCGGCCACGTCGGCGCGAACACCATCAGCGCCCAGAACGGCACCGTCAGCCAGAACGTGAGCTGGAACAGGAACCCGGTCATGCCCGTGCCGCCTCCGTGGTGCGCTCCGCCGTGCGATCGGTCGCGCGCAGCGACCTCGCCACCACCGCGGTGGTCCAGGTTGCCACGGCGAGCGCGCCGAGCGCGGTGGCCAGGTCGGGGCGCAGCAGCGGCTGCCCGCGCAGCGCCTGCCACGTGACCAGGGCCATCAGGCCCGCGTACCCGATCGCGAGGCCCCAGACGAGCTTCGGGGTCGCGCGCCGGCCGAACAGCAGCACGACCAGCGGGACGACCTGCAGGGCGTGGATGCCGACGAAGTGGGGCACGCGGAGGTCGCCGCCCGTGGTGCTCCACCCCGTCAGCGCCATCTCGGGGCCGCCGTCCCGGACGCCGACGCTGTGCGCGCCCCGGATGCCCTCGGCGACGTCCTCCGCGTTCCGCTGCTGCGCCATGAGGATGCCCAGGCCCAGCCCGACGAGCGCGAGGAACAGGCCGAGCCGGACCGCCAGGCCCGTCGCGCGGTCCGCGAACCTGGTGAACAGCAGGGCCACCGCGATCAGGGCGTGCATGATCCAGAGCGCCAGGACGCTGTAGGTCATGATGTCCCACAGCAGGTCGTCGAACGGCGTGGCGGTGTTGAAGTGGCTCCGCCTGCCGCGGACGACCTGGCCGATGATGACCACCATCTCGACGGCGCTCGCCGCGGCGACGACCGTGCCCGCCCACCAGCCGAGTCGGCGGAAGCGCGTGGCGAGGGTGAGCATCCAGGCCAGCGTGACGCTGTAGAGGACGAAGGACACGGCGAACTTGAACGGCTTGAACCAGATCGGGGCGCCGATCAGCGTCCGGTCGTCGACGACCAGGCCGGCGAGCGAGACCAGGGTGACGACCCCCATGAGCAGGGCGAACAGCATGAGCGGCGGGTGCCACCGGAGGAAGCGGGTCATGAACGACTCCTAAGGATGGATAGCAGCACTTTCTACTATCGGATAGTTACTCTATCCGCTCTGAGGGTCGTCTCAGGAAGGGGCGTGTCCGTGCGCATCGCCGAGTTGAGCCGCCGCAGCGGTGTGCCGGTGCCGACGATCAAGTACTACCTGCGGGAAGGCCTGCTCCCGGCCGGTGAGCTGACCAGCCCCAACCAGGCCCGGTACGGCGACGACCACCTGCGCCGGCTGCGGCTCGTGCGGGCCATGGTCGAGCTCGGCGGGCTGTCGATCGCGGCGGTGCGCGAGGTGCTCGGCGCGCTGGACGACCCGGAGAAGTCCCTGCACAAGGCGATGGGGACGATCTCGGCCGCCGTGGCGCCGCCCGACCTCGGCCGGGACGACGAGGTGGCGCACCGGCAGGTCCAGGAGTTCCTGGACCGGCAGGGGTGGCGCTGCCGGCCCGAGTCGTACGCGTTCAGGGCGCTCG
Source organism: Saccharothrix hoggarensis (assembly GCF_042678885.1). Taxonomy (GTDB): domain Bacteria; phylum Actinomycetota; class Actinomycetes; order Mycobacteriales; family Pseudonocardiaceae; genus Actinosynnema; species Actinosynnema hoggarensis. Next base: position 19,352 of record NZ_JBHTLK010000011.1, on the reverse strand, counting down.
TCGGCGTGCTGGCCACGGCGCGGGACGTCGGGCACGACGGGTTCGCGGACCTGCTGGACGGGTTCGCGCGCGCCGCCGTGCCGCTGGCCGAGGCCGACCTCGACTACGTGCTGGCCGCGGGGTCGAAGGACGAGGCGCTGGAGGGCGTCGTCGTGGGGACCGTGCTGGGTGACGCGGCGATGGCCGCCGTGCGCGCGCTGGCGCGACGTGAGCTGTCCGGGCTGCGTGCGGCGGAGGAGGCGGCCACGGGGTCGGCTGAGGAGGCACCGGGCCCAGGGGCGGCCGGGGACGGGCCAGGCGCTGGATCGGCCGGCGAAGGCTCAGGCCCGGGGTCGGCCGGCGAAGGGTCAGGCCCGGGGTCGGCCAGGGAGGGCTCAGGCCCGGGGTCGGACGGCGCCGACCCCGGGAGGCCCTGAACTACGGCTCGGGACTGGGCGTCAGCGCCTCGGAGAGGACGTCCGCGGTCAGCGTGATCTGCCACGTCCGCGCACCGCCCTCGCGCAACGCCGCCGCGACGCCCTCCGGCGAGACGTCCGCCGGCGGCTGCCAGCACGTGCGCCGCACCAGGTCCGGCAGCAGCAGGTTCTCGACCGGCAGGTTGTTCGCCTCGGCCACCGCGGTCAACGCGGTGCGCGCGGCGGCGAGCCTCGCCGCGGCCGCCGGGTCCTTGTCGGCCCAGCGGTTGGCGGGCGGCGGGCCGTCGTGCTGCTGCGACGGTTCCGGCAGCTCGGACTTCGGCAGCGCGGCGGCGCGCTGCAACGCGCCCAGCCACACGCCCACCATGCGTCGTTGCGCCCGTCCCCGGAAGACCGGGAGGGCGAGGAGGGCGGCCTCGTCGGCCGGGCCGCGCACGGCCGCGTCGACCAGCGCCGCGTCCGGCAGCACCCGACCCGGCGCGATGTCGCGTTCCCGGGCCAGCGCGTCCCGCGCCTCCCACAGCGCCCGCACGGCGGCGAGCTGACGGGGGTTGCGGATGCGGTGGATGCCCGACGTGCGGCGCCACGGCTCCGCGCGCGGGCGCGGCAGGGGCGCCAGGCGGGCGGCCTCGAACTCCTCGAGGGCCCACTCCAGCTTCCCCTGCCGCTTGAGCTCCTGTTCGAGCACGTCACGCAGCTCGACCAGCAGTTCGACGTCGAGGGCGGCGTAGTTCAGCCAGTCGGCGGGAAGGGGGCGGCGCGACCAGTCGGCCGCACCGTGCCCCTTCTCCAACCGGTAGCCCAACAGCCGCTCGACGAGCGTGCCCAGCGCCACCCGCTCGAACCCGGCCAGCCTGCCCGCCAGCTCGGTGTCGAACAACGCGCTCGGACGCAGCCCGAGTTCGGCGAGGCACGGCAGGTCTTGCGACGCCGCGTGCAGCACCCACTCGGTCCCGTCCAGCGCCTGGACCAGCGGGTCGAGGCGACCGCCGAGGGCGATCGGGTCGACCAGCACGGTCCCGGCGCCTTCCCGGCGCAGTTGCACCAGGTAGGCACGTTGCGAGTAGCGGTATCCCGAGGCTCGCTCGGTGTCCACCGCAACCGGGCCCGTCGCCCCGGCGAGCGCCTCAGCGGCACGCCGGAGCGACGATGCGTCGGCGACGACAGGCGGAACACCGTCAGCGGGTTCCACCAGCGGCACCGGCTCAGCACCGGTTGGTTCGGTTGGCTCGTCGGAGGGTACGTCCACGGCGGAAGACCCTACGACGAACGCACCACTCGCGGGTGTGTTCGGCCGGTTCAGTGTGCCGACCTGCTCAGCGGATCACGCCGGCACGCATGGCCAGCGCCACCATCTGAGCCCGATCCCCGGTGCCCAGCTTGCGCCCGATCCGCGACAGGTGGGACTTCACCGTCAGCGCGGAAAGGCTGAGCGCTTCGCCGATCTCCTTGTTGCTCTGGCCATCGGCGACCAGCTGGAGGACCTCGACCTCACGCGCGGACAGTTCCCGCGGCGTGTTGTCGGTGCCCGGCACCCTCGTGCCCGCGGCGAGCACGGGCGCGACGCTCGGGTCCGCGTAGACGCCGCCGTCGAGGACCCTGCGCACACCGTCGGTGACCACCATCGGCGAGGCGGACTTCAGCAGGTACGCCTGAGCGCCTGCCTGGAAGGCCGACCTGACCGCGTAGGGGTCGTCGGAGGACGCGAGGACCACGATGCGGGGCCAGCCCTGGGCACGGAGTTCCGTGACCAGGTCGATGCCGGTGCCATCCGGCAGACCCAGATCGAGGATCGCGAGGTCGCACGGTCCGGTCGCGAGTGCCCGCGCCCGAGCCTCCGCAACCGAAGCCGCCTCATGCACTGTCCCGGCTCCCATCTGGGTGAGCCGAGCCGATATCGCCTCCCTCAGCAGTGGGTGGTCGTCGACCACCAGCACTGAAAAAAGCTCCTCCCGCGGGTGCGGGACCATGTTCGCCGGCAACGAGCCGGCTGGCGTGGTACGAACGGCCTGACCTAAGCCGACGGCAGCCACGTCACTACCTCCCTGGAGTCGGTCGTGCCCCCCGACCGGCACCGGGACTTTCGTCCAATCAGCCGCGCCACTGATCGACCGAAAGTGGTGTCGTCTGGGGCAGCGTAGCCGCCCAAGCGGGTCTACGGGACGATCAATCGGGTATCTATCCCGAATGAGTTGTCACTGATGGCCCCCGTTGTCACACGATCGGCTGACAACTGGATAGGTCGCGTAACGCGAGCGGATCTCACGACGACATCTAGGAGTTGCGGGTGGCGAGCACCACGGGTCGAGTCCGCGCGGAGGAACTGCTGGCACGCGTGCCGCTCGTCGACGGGCACAACGACCTGCCGTGGGCGTTGCGCGATCTCGCCGCCGAGGGGCAATTCGGTGAAAAGTCAACGCCGGGCGACCCCGTGGACGCCGTGTCCGTCGTCGACCTGACGACGGTTCGGCGCGAGCTGCAGACCGACCTGGTCCGCGCGCGCGAGGGCCGGTTGGGGATGCAGTTCTGGTCCGTCTGGGTCCCCTGCCGACTGGCGGGCGATGCAGCCGTCACCGCCGTGCTGGAGCAGGTGGAGCTGGTCCACGCCCTCGCCGCGCGCCACCCCGACCACCTCCGCGTCGCGACCACCGCCGACGAGGCCGAACGGGCGTTCCGGGACGGGCGGATAGCGTCGCTGATCGGCGCGGAGGGCGGCCACAGCATCAACGGGTCGCTGGGCGTGCTGCGCGCGTTGCGCCGGCTCGGCGTCCGGTACATGACGCTCACGCACAACGAGAACACGCCGTGGGCCGACGCGGCTACCGACGAGCCCGTGCACGGCGGCTTGTCGCCGTTCGGGCGGGACGTGGTGCGGGAGATGAACCGGATCGGGATGGTCGTCGACCTGTCGCACGTCGCGCCGACCACCATGCGGGACGCGCTCGACGTGTCGTCCCGGCCGGTCATGTTCAGCCACTCGTCGTGCCGGGCGGTCGCCGACCACCCGCGCAACGTGCCGGACGACGTCCTGGCCAGGCTCGCGGGCAACGGCGGGATCTGCATGGTGACGTTCGTGCCCCACTTCGTGTCGCAGCCCTACGCCGAGTGGGACGCCCGGCTGAAGGAGGCGATGGAGGCGGCGGGGGAGAACCACAACGACCTCGACGCCCGGCACCGGTTCATCGACTCCTGGCAGGCCGGCGGCCCGACCCCGCGCGTGACCATGGACGACGTGGTGGCGCACGTCGAGCACGCGCGGGAGGTGGCCGGCATCGACCACATCGGGCTGGGCGGCGACTACGACGGGACGCGCTACCTGCCGGAGGGGATGGGCGACGTGTCGTGCTACCCGGCGTTGATCGGCGCGCTGCTGGACCGGGGGTGGAGCGAGGACGACTGCGCCAAGCTCGCCGGCCTGAACGCCCTGCGCGTCCTCCGCGCCAACGACTGACGCCAACGCCAACGCCGACGACCGCCGTCAACGGCCGGTGTCAACGCCGACGACCGGTGCCCATGACCGGTGCCCATGACCGGTGCCCATGACCGGTGCCCATGACCGACGCCGAGGACCGACGCCGACCGCGCTTGGCCCGCGGTCAGCGCAGCGTGCTCACGCCCACCGGGGGCAGGCCGACGGCGGTGGCCATGAGGTCGTAGAAGGCGGCGCCGTGGGCGGCCAGGTCGGCGGTCCGGGCGGTCCAGGAGGCGCGGAGTTCGAGGTCGTCCGTGCGCGCCGGGCCGGCGATGTCGCCGAACCTCGCCGACGACGTCTGGGTGACCGTGCCGCCCAGGGCGACGAACGCGGCGCCCGACTCCTCCAGCGCCTCGACCAGCCACGACCAGCCGACCTCGGGGAGCAGGGGGTCGGCGGCCAGCTCGGCGTCCAGCTCCACCCGCACGTACGCCACCAGCCGGAACACGCCCGACCACGCCTCGACCCCGTCGGGGTCGTGCAGCAGCACCAGCCGTCCGGTGGACAGCTCGTCGGCGGGCCCGGTCACCTCCGCGGTCAACGCGAACGACCAAGGGGCCAGCCGTTGGGGCGGGCGCACCTCGGTCAACTCCAGTTCGGGCCGGGTTCGCACCGACCGGAGCGTCGCCACCGCCCGCTGGAACAGTTCGGGCTCCGTCACACCACGGACTGTAGGCCCCTAAACCTCGGAAAGTGAGCGCGGCACGCCGGACCTGAAGACGCCGCCCGCCCATCCCGTGGGACGATGTCGGGCGAGATGAACGACATCACCGAAGCCCAAGCCGAAGCCCCGTTGCTCGTCGCCGCGCGCGGCGGCCGGCCGTCACGCACCCCGGTCTGGTTCATGCGCCAGGCGGGCCGCTCGCTGCCGGAGTACCGCAAGCTGCGCGAGGGCACCGCGATGCTGGACGCCTGCATGGACCCGGAGATGGTCCGCGAGATCACCATGCAGCCGGTCCGCCGCCACGACGTGGACGGCGCGATCCTGTTCTCCGACATCGTCGTGCCGCTGAAGGCCGCGGGCATCGACCTGGACATCGTGCCGGGCACGGGTCCGGTGGTGGCGAAGCCGGTCCAGACCGAGGCCGACGTCCGGGCGATCCCGGAGCTGCACGAGGAGCAGGTGCGGCCGGTCGTCGAGGCGATCGGCCTGCTGAACGCCGAGCTGGGCGCGGTGCCGCTGATCGGCTTCGCGGGCGCGCCGTTCACCCTCGCGTCCTACCTGGTCGAGGGCGGCCCGAGCAAGCACCACGAGCGCACCAAGGCGCTCATGCACGGCGACCCGGCCCTGTGGCACGCGCTGCTGGACAAGCTCGCAGGCATCACGGCCGAGTTCCTGCGCGTGCAGGTGCGCGCGGGCGTGAAGGCGGTGCAGCTGTTCGACTCGTGGGCGGGCGCCCTGTCCGAGCGCGACTACCGCGAGTTCGTCCTGCCGCACTCCAAGCGGGTGCTCGGCGGCGTCGAAGGCGTGCCGCGCATCCACTTCGGCGTCGGCACGAGCGAGCTGCTGCCCGCGATGCGCGAGGCCGGCGCGGACGTGGTGGGCGTCGACTGGCGCACCCCGCTGGACGTCGCCGTGAGGCGGCTGCGGGCCGCCGCGCCCGACCTGCCGCCGCCGGTGGTGCAGGGCAACCTGGACCCGGCGCTGCTGTTCGCGGGGCTGCCCGCGCTGGAGCGCGAGATCGAGCGGATCAAGCGCGAGGGCGAGGCCGCCGCGGGCCACATCTTCAACCTCGGCCACGGCGTGCTGCCCGACACCGATCCGGACGTCATCACCCGGGCCGTCGAGATGGTGCACCGGGCGAGATGAGAGCGCTGCGAGTCGCGGTGGTCGGCGGCGGGATCTCCGGCCTGGCCGCCGCGCACCGGCTGCGCCACCTGCTCGGCCCGGACGCCGAGATCACCGTGGTGGAGCAGTCGGACCGGCTGGGCGGCAAGCTGCGCACGATCGAGGTCGGCGGGCGCGCCTTCGACGTGGGCGCGGAGGCGTTCCTGCACCGCCGCCCCGAGGCCGCCGAGCTGGTCGCCGAGCTGGGCCTGGCCGACCGGCTCGTGCACCCGACCAAGGCCGCGGCGAGCATCCACGCCGCCGGCGCCACCCGGCCGATCCCGGCGCACACCCTGATGGGCGTCCCCGCGTCGGTGGAAGCGGTGCGCCAAGTCCTGTCCGACGACGGCCTGCGGCGGGTCGCCGCCGAACCCGGCCTGCCCCCGATCCGGCTGGACGGCGCGGACGTCGCCGTGGGCGCGCTGCTGCGCGAGCGGTTCGGCCCCGAGGTGGGAGATCGCCTGGTCGGGCCGCTGCTCGGCGGCGTGTTCGCGGGCCGCACGGACGTCCTCGGCCTGCGCGCCACCATGCCGCAGCTCGCGACCGCGCTCGACTCGGGCGTCGGGTCGCCGCAGGCCGCCGCCGCGACGACGATGCCCGCGCCGCCCCAGCCGAGGGTCGCCCGGCCGCCGGTCTTCGGCACGCTGCGCGACGGCCTGTCGACGGTGGTGACCCGGCTCGCGGACGCGTCGAAGCCCGAGGTGAGGCTGGGCCTGCCGGTGCGAGCCCTGGTCCGCCGCGACCACGGCTGGCGGCTGGAGACCTGGTCCGCCGCCGCGCCGACGGGCTTCGACGTGGACGGCGTGGTGCTGGCCGTGCCCGCGCCCGCCGCGCGCAAGCTCCTCGCCGACGCCGTGCCCGCCGCGTCACGCCGCTACGCCGAGGTGGAGGTGGCGTCGATGGCGGTGGTGGCGCTGGCCCTGCCACCCGGCACCGAGCTGCCCGACCGGTCCGGCGTGCTGCTCGCCGAGGGCGAGGTGGCGTCGGACGGCGTGCCGTTCACCGCGAAGGCGTTCACCTTCTCCAGCCGCAAGTGGGCGCACCTGGCCGGCGAGCCGGTGCTGGTGCGCGGCAGCGTCGGCCGGCACGGCGAGGCGCACCTGCTGCAGCGCGACGACGCCGACCTGGTCGCCGCCGTCCGGCACGACCTGCACCAGCTCACCGGCGTCACGGCTCAGCCGATCGACACCGCGGTCACCCGGTGGGGTGGTGGTCTGCCGCAGTACGGGGTCGGCCACCTCGACGTGGTGCGGGGCATCGAGGACGCGGTCGCGGGGGTCCCCGGCCTGGCCGTGGCGGGCGCGACGCTGCACGGCGTCGGCATCCCCGCGTGCATCGCGACCGCGGACGCCGCGGCGGCCCGTGTCGCCGCTCACGTGCTCGGCCGCGTGCGCTGACGGGGCCGGGTGAGAGGATGAAGGGCATGGCCCGCCTGAACTACACCGAGCTGAACGACACCATCCGCTACACCATGTGGTCCGTGTTCCGGGTCGAGCCCGGCCGCCTGCCGGACGACCGCGGGCCGGCCGCGTCCGAGGCCCAGGAGTACCTGGACGGCCTGGAGGCCAAGGGCGTCGTGGTGCGCGGGGTGTACGACGTGGCGGGCCTGCGCGCGGACGCCGACTACATGATCTGGTGGCACGCCGAGGAGGTCGAGCAGGTCCAGCAGGCGTACAGCGGGTTCCGCCGCACCGCCGTGGGCCGCGCGTCCACGCCGGTGTGGAGCCAGGTCGCGCTGCACCGGCCCGCGGAGTTCAACCGCAGCCACATCCCGGCGTTCCTGGCGGGCGAGGAAGCCCGCAAGTACGTGTGCGTGTACCCGTTCGTGCGGTCCTACGAGTGGTACCTGCTGCCGGAGGAGGACCGCCGCCGCATGCTCGCCGACCACGGCAAGGAGGCGCGGGACTACCCGGACGTGCGGGCGAACACGGTCGCGTCGTTCGCGCTCGGCGACTACGAGTGGATGCTGGCGTTCGAGGCCGACGAGCTGCACCGGATCGTGGACCTGATGCGGCACCTGCGCGGCACCGAGGCGCGTCGCCACGTGCGCGAGGAGATCCCGTTCTACACGGGCACCCGCGTGCCGGCCGCCGAGCTCGTCACGAACCTGCCGTGAGCGGAGGGGAGGGACGCCCGCCCGGACGCCCCTCCCACCCGGCTACCCGGTGATCCGGTAGGCCCGGATCACGGTGTGCTCGAACGTGTTGCCCTTGCTGTCGCCGCCCTTCGCGCGCAGCGAGGCGAAGCCGCCCGGCGCGTCGGCGTTGCGCACCAGCGCCGCGCCGCCCACGACCGGCGCCGCCGACCACGTCTTGCCGTCGTCGAACGACACCTCCACCTCGACCGCGCGGACGCGGCCGTTGTCCGCGCCCTGCTGCTGCTCCACGGTCAGCGGCACGCGCAGCAGGCGACCGGCGGGCGCGCCGCCGTCCGCGTCGAGCCGCGGCCCGAACCGGACCACCGTCAGCGGCAGCTTCCGGCTCCCTTCCGCGGGCGCCGTGTCCGAGCGGAACGTCCACGCGCCGGCGACCCGGGTGGTGAAGTCGGAGATGCCGGGCGCGCGCACGTGGTCGATCTCGGCCCGGTAGGCGGCGTCGCCCGCGGGCACCGGGAAGTTCCCGCCGAACTCCGGCACCTCGCCGACGAGCTCGCCCTCGCGGTACAGGGCGGTGCGCCCGGAGGCGAGGGCGGAGCCGCCGAGGTTGTTCGCGGAGTCGTTGAACACCGGCACCTGGACCAGGATCTCGTCACCGGTCCGGCTCAGGTAGTCGTACCGCGACACCGGCAGGCCGGGGCCCACGACGGGGAAGTTCAGCCGCTCCTCGACGGACGTTCCCGGCCGGTAGGTCCGGTCCGGCGTCGTGTAGGACGTGACGATGTCGAACTCGCCCCGGATCTGGAGCAGCGTCCAGCTCCACCGCAGGTCGGCCGTGTTCACGTAGTCGACCGCCGAGCCGCCCGGCCGCACCTGGAACAACGCCGACCAGCCGCCGTTGCCGTCCGGCCCGATGGCGTTGCCACCGTGCACGAACTCGTTGCCGTCCGGGGCGGGCCCGAACCGCGTGCGCACCTCGGCCAGCTCGCGACGGGTGGGCGCGCGGGTGAAGCCGGTGGGCACCTCGCCCGTCTCGACCCACGAGAACCGGTACGTCTCCGGGGTGTCGGTGACGGGCGTGCGCTGGAACTGGGCCGAGATCATGGTGCTGAGCTGGTCGTCCGGCAGGGTCGGGCCGACGTGGCCGACGGTGGCGCCGGCGGGGAACCCGTCGAGGAACGCCACGCCGAACCCGATGGTCCGGTCGCCGCTGCGGCGGGTGAGGCCGATGTCGCCGAGGATCGGCTTGGCGGCCGGGTCGGGCGCGGTGACGGCGACCGGCTTCGCGGTGCGGGCGTCGAACGTGACCTTCGCGTTGCCGGCGACGGTCAGGCTGGGGCGCGGTAGCACGGCGATCCGCATGTCCTGCGGGTCGCCCGTGAACACGTCGGCGTGCACCATGTACTCGCCCTTGGGCAGGCGGGTGGTGACGGCGCCTCCGCCGCCGGACAGGAACTCGAAGACGTCGTTGTCCACGCCCATCACCACGCCGCTGTACTCCGCGGTGGGCTTGCCGTCGGCGTCGATGAACTCCGCGGTGACGTCGTAGCTCTCGGGCTCGCGGTCGACGCTCACGGGCGTGCGGACGACGTCGCCGCCGACCACGGCGCCGGCGAACGCGCCGTCCACGGCGCTCACCCTGGTGTCGCTGGTGACGGTGACCGTGGCCGTGCCGCCGGCCGGGACGGTGACCGTCGCCGGGCTGACGGTGAACAGGCCGGCGGGCGCGGGCTTGCCGTCCGGGCCCTTGGCGTCGACGGACACCGGGAACGTCACCGGCTGCGTGCCGCTGTTGCGGTAGGTCAGCTCCTTGGTGACGGGGGTGTCGTCGTCGTGCGGCCACGACTGGCGGCCCATCGCGAGGGTGGCCGGTTCGGAGGTGACCGTGGTGGTGATGGCCTTGCCGAGGTCGACGCGGCCGGCGCCCTGGTCGAACGCGGTCAGTGCCGGGTTGATCTTCGCCGACGCCATGAGCGTGGCCTTGACCTGCGCGCCGGTCCACTCGGGGTGCTGCTGGACGAGCAGCGCCGCCGCGCCGGCGACGTGCGGTGTGGCCATCGACGTGCCGGAGATGGAGACGTGCGCGTCGCCCACCGGGTCGCCGATCCGGCCGGCGCTCGACTTCGCCGCGACGATGCCCACGCCGGGCGCGGTGACGTCGGGCTTGACCGCGCCGTCGCCGACGCGCGGGCCGCGGCTGGAGAACGGGGCGATGCTGTCGTCGCGGTTGACGGCGCCGACGGTGAGCGCGGCGTCCGCGCTGCCCGGCGACCCGACAGAGCCGGGACGGCCGGAGTTGCCCGCCGCGATGACGAACAGCGTGCCGGTGGACTCCGACAGCGTGTTGACGGCCTGCTCCAGCGGGTCGAGGCCCGGCCGGTCGGTGCCGCCGAGGCTCAGGTTGACGACGTCCGCACCCTGGTCGGCGGCCCACTGCATGCCGTCGAGGATCCAGGACTCGGCGCAGCCGTTGACCACGCACACCTTGCCGTCGAGGATCTGCGCGTCCGGCGCGACACCCCGGTACTTCGGGCCGGAGCTGGCGACGGTGGCGGCGACGTGCGTGCCGTGGCCCACCTCGTCGGTGGTGTCGGGGTCCTCGGTGAAGTTGCGCTCGGCGACCTCGCGGCCGACGAGGTCGGGGTGGGCGCCGTCGACGCCGGTGTCGAGGACGGCGACCTTGACGCCCTTGCCGGTGTGCCCGGCCTGCCACGCGGCGGGCGCGCCGATCTGGGCGGTGGAGCGGTCGAGGCTGGGCTGCCGCACGCCGTCGAGCCAGACCTTGGCCACCGACGGGTCGTCCACCAGGGCCCGGAACGCCGTGGCCGCCTCGGCCTTGGCGGTCGTCGCGGCCACCGCGCGCACGGCGGGCAGCTGACGCGTCACGTGCGTGCCCGCGGCGGTCAGCTGCGCGTCGCCGTGCCGGGTGACGATGAGCGGCACGGTGTCGCGCCGGGCGTCGTCGTAGCCGGACTCGACCAGCCCGGTCACGTCGAAGAGCCGGAGGTCGAGCTTGTCGGCGGCGAGGGCGGCCACCGCGTCGCGCGGGACGACGTGCAGCCTGCCGTCCCGGTGGAACGTCTGGAAGCCGATCCCGGTGCGGCCGGGGCCGGCCTGGAACGAGCCGAACGTGTCGCCGTCGAGCACCACCCGGTCGCCGGTGACGAGAGTGACGGCGGGTCCGACGCCGGCGCCGCCGGCCCGGCGGGGTTCGTCGGGTGCGGCGGTGGCGACCCCCGTCGCCGTGCCGGTGGCGAGACCGGCCGCCAGGACGGCGGCCCCCCAGGCCGCCCGGCGCTTTCGTGATCTTGTGGTCAACACAGAATCCTCCCGAATCCGGTTGTCCGCGTGGCGGAAACGCGCAGTCGGAAGGCCCGCCTGACTCACGGCGGTGACGGTGAAACAGGAACTGCCGAACCCCCCAACACGTTCGACGCTATCCAGCCGTCAGGGTGACGTCAGCGTCTCTTGGTGGGGAGTTCCGCCACCCGGTCAGGGCAACGTCGTCACGGCTCGTCGACCGATTGGTCCGGACGGTGGCGGCCGTCCGAGTGAGCGTTCCCGACCCGGTCAGTTGATCTCGCAAGCGTCGATCAGGAGCCGGACGCGGCCGCGAGGACGCGGTCGAGCGCCCGCCGACCGGCCGGTCCCCAGGTCGGTTTGCCGCCCGCGAGGCCGCGCTCACCGGCGTCGCCGACGGCGATGAGGACGGCGGCGCGCAGGAGCGCCCATCCGCGTGCGCGCCGGACCACCGCCTCGTCGGCAGCCCCGTACGCGTCGAAGAACCGGGCGTCCGCGCCCGCGGGGAGGAGCAGCCACGCCGCCGCGAGGTCCGTCGCCGGGTCGCCCGCGCACAGCTCGCCGAAGTCGATCACACCGGCGAGCGCGCCGTCCGAGACGACGACGTTCGCGGGGTGGAGGTCGCCGTGCAGCCACACCGGCGGACCTCCCCAGCGGGGCGCGGCAACGGCGTCGCGCCAGACCTGCCGGACGTCGCCGGCCGACGTGCCGAGGTCGCCGGCGCGGAGCACCCCGTCGAACTCGGGCGTGAGCGGGCCGAGCGGACCGCCGCGGTTCAAGCTGGTCGGCGCGTCGGCGGGCGCCTCCCGGTGGAGCGCCCGGAGGAAGCCCGCCACCGCGTCGGCCGCGCCGCGGTCGCTGATCGGGGCCCGGTCGGCCGGATCGCCCGGAACCCACGTCACGACCGTCCAGTGGTGGGGGAAGCGCGCGGACGGCCGGCCGATCCGCACGGGCGTCGGCACCGGGAGGGGGAGGCGCGGGGCGAGCAGGGGCAACCACCGGTGCTCTTTGACGAGCAGCGACGAGCCGCGTTCCGTGGCGTGCGGCAGGCGCACCGCCAACGCGTCGCCCAGCCGCCACAGCTGGTTGTCCCAGCCGGTGGCCGCGAACCGGACGTCCTGGTCGGCGAGGTCCGGGTGCTGGTCGCGCAGCAGGTCGCGGACGAGTCGGTCGTCGATCACGGATCACCCCGTCCTCACTCGTCCGGTCAACCCGCCGGCGTCGGGGGCGCTCGCGCGCGACGAGCGCCCCCGACGTCGGGTCAGGCGATGCGGTACGCCCGGATCACGGTGTGCTCCAAGGCGTTGCCGTTGCTGTCGACCGCCTTCACCCGCAGCGAGCCGTACCCGGCCGCGGTGGGGTTGGCGATCGTGGCCACGCCGGCGGACACCGGCACGGCGGTCCACGTCGTGCCGTCGTTGAACGACACCTCGACGTCGATCCGGTCCACCCTGCCGTTCGCCGCGCCCGCCTGCTGCTGCACGGTCAACGGCACCCGCAGCGACTGGCCCCTCGGCGTCGCGCCCGCCGCGTCCAGGTCCGGCGAGAACCGGACCACCGACAGCGGCAGCGGCACGACGGCGTCGCCCGCCGGGGTGTCCGAGCGGAACGTCCACGCGGCGCTCACCTTGGTGGCGAACTCCGACGTGCCGGCCGCCCGCACGGCGTCCGTCTCCACCCGGTAGGCCGCCGCGCCGCCGGCCACCTCGAACAGCCCGTTGCCCGCGTACGCCGTCTCACCGACGCGCACACCGTCGCGCAGCAACGTCGTGCGCGCCGTGCTCACCGCGGCGTTGCCGCCGTTGCCCGCGCGGTCGGTGAACAGCGGCACGGCGAAGCTGATCCGGTCGCCCGCGCGCGACAGGTACGGCGACCGCGACGCGGGCAGCGCGGGGGAGAACACCGGGTCGTTGAACCGGTCGTCGTGCGACCCGCCCGGCTGGTAGGTCCGCTCCGGCGACGTCAGCGTCGCCTCGACGGCCCCGTCCGCGCCGAACTGGACGAACCCCCACGACCAGGCGAGGTCCGTGGTGACGCGGTTGATCGCCTCGCCCGGCGCGGTCACGTCCGGCAGCCACGCCCAGCCGCCGACACCGCCCGCCGTGATCGGGTTGCCGCCGTGGCCGTACGTGCGGCCCGCCGGTCCCGGCCCGAACCGCGTCCGCACCTCGGCGAGCTGCGCCGCGGCCACCGCGCGGGTGAACCCGGTGGGCATCGCGCCCTGCTGCGACCACGCGAACCGGTACGTCACCGGCTTGCCGCCCTCCGGCGTGCCGCGGAACTGCGCGCCGATCAACGACGTCATGGCCGCCGCGGGCAGCTGCGGACCCGTGTGCGCGATGGACACGTTCGGCCCGAACCCGCCGAGGAACGCGGTGCTCACGCTGGCCAGCCGGTCGTCGTGGTGGCGCACCACCGTGACGTCGCCCAGCGCCTCCTCCGCCGCCGGGTCCGGCGCGGTGATCGTCAACGGCCGGGCCGTGCGGGCGTCCAGCACGACCGCGGTGTTCGCCGCGACGGTGAGCGAGGGCCTGGGCAGCAGCGCCAGCCGCGCGTCGTCCGTCTGCACGTCGGAGTTGGTGAAGTAGTCGCCCTTGGGCAGCCGCACCGTGAACGAGCCGTCCGGGTCGTAGGGGAAGGCGAACGTGTCGTTGCTCAGCCCGATGATCGACGTGTAGTAGTCGACGGCGGGCGCGCCGCGGTCGTCGACGAAGCCGAACGTCACGTCGTAGCTCTCCACCTCCCGGTTCACGCTCAGCGAGGTGTGCAGCGGCGTCGGCCCGCCGGTCGCCACCACCGACCCGACGTACAGGCCGTCCGCCGAGCCCAGCCGGGTGTCCGCGGTGACGGTCGCCGTCGCCGAGCCGCCCGCCGGCACGGTGATCTTCGCCGGTGACACGGTGATCAGCCCGGCCGGCGCGGCGCCGCCGTCGGGACCCTTCACGTCGGTGGTGAGCGCCAGCGTGACCGGCGCCGTGCCGCCGTTGCGGTAGGAGACGGTCTTGGCCACGGGGGTGTCGTCGGCGTGCGGCCACTTCTGCAGGCCCATCGCGAGGCTGGCCGGTTCGGCGGTGACCGTGGTGGTGATCGCCCTGGCCAGGTCGACCCGGCCCGAGCCCTGGTCGAACGCGGTCAGCGCCGGGTTGTTCCTGGCCGACGCCACCAGCGCCGCCTTGATCTGCGCGCCGGTCCAGCCCGGGTGCTGCTGGGCGACGAGCGCCGCCGCGCCCGCGACGTGCGGGGTGGCCATCGACGTGCCGGACATGGCCACGTGGCCGTCGCCGACGGGCGTGCCGATGGTGCCGCTCGACGACCTCGCCGCGACGATGTCCACGCCCGGCGCGGTGATGTCCGGCTTGACCGCGCCGTCACCGACCCGCGGTCCCCGGCTGGAGAACGGCGCGATGCCGTCCTGCCGGTCCACCGCGCCCACGGTCAGCGCGGCGTCGGCGCTGCCGGGCGAGCTGACCGTCTCGGGGCGGCCGCTGTTGCCCGCGGCGACGACGAACAGCGCGCCGGTCCGCTGGGACAGCGTGTTGACGGCTTCCTCCAGCGGGTCGAGTTCGGCCGTGTCACCGCCGCCGAGGCTGATGTTCACCACGTCGGCGCCCTGCTCGGCGGCCCACTGCATGCCCGCCACGATCGCCGACTCCTGGCAGCCCGCGACGACGCACACCTTGCCGTCCAGCAGGTCCGCCTCGGGCGCGACGCCCCGGTACCGCGGGCCGGAACCGGCGATCGTCGCGGCGACGTGCGTGCCGTGGCCGACGCCGTCGGTGTTGTCCGGGTCGTCGGTGAAGTTCGCCTCGGCGACCTCGTGGCCCGCCAGGTCCGGGTGGTCCTGGTCGACGCCGGTGTCCAGCACGGCCACCTTCACGCCCTTGCCGGTGTGCCCGGCCTGCCACGCGGCGGGCGCGCCGATCTGCGCCGTGGAGCGGTCCAGGGCCGGCCGGCGCACGCCGTCCAGCCACACCTTGCGCACGCTCGCCCTCGACACGAGCGTTCGCCAGGTGTTCGCGGCCTCGGACTTCACGACCTGCGCGGCGTACGAGCCGACCGACGGCAGCGCGTGGCCCACGCGCATGCCGGTCGGCGCCGGTTCCTCGTCGCCGGTGACGATCACCGGCAGGGTGCCGCGCGACCCGTCGTCGTACCCGTACTCGACCAGTCCCGTGACGTCGAACAGCCTCGGGTCCAGCCGGCCCTGCGCGAGCGGTGTCGCCGCGTCGCGCGGCACGACGTGCAGCCGCCCGTCGCGCCGGTGGCTGTGGAACACGGTCCGCTCCCGTCCCGGTCCGGGGACCAGGGCGGTGACCTCGTCGCCGAGGAGCACGACCCGGTCGCCGGTGACCAGGGTGACCTCGTGGTGCTCGGCCGGCTGACCGGGGCCGGTCCCCGGTGTGACCGGGGTGTCCCGCGCCCCGGACGCGCCGGGACTGCTCGCGGTGAGGACGGCGGCGACGAGCGCGGCCCCCCACGTCGTGCCACGCCAACGCTTGCTCTTCAACTTCCAACCTCCCGGTGAGTGCCGCGCGTGGCGGAACGCGGCCGGAAGGGCGTGCGACCCGCGGCCGCGGCGGCGGATGCGCCGGGAGCGACGTCGCCCTTGACACCACCGACGCTAGAGGGTCGGTCCGACGTGGACAGCCGCTGATTGGTCGGTGCCTTCTTGACCAATTCAGCGGAGTAAGCGTTTTCCTAGGAGGCGGTGACTGAGCCGTCCGCACCAACCGAGATGCCTGCCTGCGGGCCACCGCCTGGGCAGTCCGGACCGTTGGGGTAGGCCATTTCGGGGGTCACGGTGACACCGCGGTCCACCAGCGCAGATCCGGATTGGTCCAGCAACTTCAGGGCCACGGTGACGGGCGTGGTGGGCAGGTCCGGTATCACGACGAACGCGTGCTTCCCGCCGGTCGGCTCCGAACGCGCGCCGCACGTGTCGTCCGGGGAGGTCCCGGTGCACGTCGTCCCCACGATCCCGCGCGACTCGTGCAGCACCAGCTCGTGGGTCGCGCAGGAACCGCCGTCACAGACCTCGAGCGACCCCGACACCACGTCGGGGTGGTCGACGTCGACCGTCAGCCCGACCATCGTGCCGATCAGCGTGCACGCCTTGGGCGCACCCGCGTTCGTGCCGCACGCGGCGGCGAGGAACAGCACCCCCAGGACCCAGATCCGTCTCCCCATGCCACTGGGACGGAACGGGAGGCGATCAGGTTGCCCGCCGCCCCTGCCGCACCAGCCGCCGCACCCGCTGCCACCACCGCGGCTCGGGCGGCGGCAGGGCGCCCTCGGCCACGGCCCACTCGGCGAACCGGGCGGCGTTCTCGCGGAACCGGGTACCGTCCTCCTTGGGCCGCCCGGCCGCGTAGGCGTCGAACAGCGGTCGGAACCGGTCGCCCAGCTCGGCGGCCACGTCGGGGCGCAGCGCCGCCACGATCCCGCGCCGCTTCGCGAGCAACGCGCGCCGCTCGACGCGCACCCGCTCCGGGTCGAAGCCGGCCGGCACCGGGCCGTCGGCCAGCAACGCCCGCAGCAGCTCCGCCTGCGCCGCCGCCAACCGCTCGCGCTGCGGACCCGTCACCCCAGCACCGCCCGGATCGCGGCCAGCTCACCGGCCAGTTCCGCGTCGGCCGGGTAGTCGTCGTCCCGTTCCAGCAGCACGCCCGGCGGGTCGACGCGCTCCCGCAGCCGCGCGAGGACGTCCAGCACCTCCGGCAGCACGGCGTGCGCGTGCGTGTCGTGGTAGACGCCCTGGTGCTCCTCGCCGCCCGCGACGTGCACGTAGGCCAGCCGCTCCCACGGGATCTCGTCCAGGAAGCGGCCCACGTCCGTGCCGAGGTTGCGGGCGTTGGCGTACAGGTTGGCGACGTCGATGAGGAGGTGGCAGTCCGTCCGCTCGACCAGCTCCGCGAGGAACCGGCCCTCGGTCAGTTCGCCGTCCGGCCAGTCGAGCAGCGCGGCCACGTTCTCCAGCGCGAGCGGCACCGGCAGGTCCTGCTGGGCGGCCTTGACGTTGGCCACGAGCACGTCCAGCGCGTCCCGGGTGCGGGGCAGCGGCATCAGGTGGCCGGAGTCGAGCCCGCCCGCGCGGACGAAGCAGACGTGGTCGCTCACCAGCGGCGCGTCCAGCTCCTCGGCCAGCGCGGCCAGGTGCGCGACCCGCCGGGCGTCCACGGGTTCCGCGCCGCCCAGCGACAGCGACACACCGTGCGGCAGCACGGGCACGCCCCGCTCCCGGAGCAGGAGCACCGACTCCGGGAGGTGGCCGACGTGCAGGTTCTCCGCGACGACCTCGACGAAGTCGACGCCGGGCAGGCGTTCGACGGTGAGGTCGATCTCCGGCCGCCAGCCGATACCGACACCGAGCTTGTCCACGAGCCACCTGTCCTTCCCGTTGCCCTCCGGGCCCCGACCCGCCGGGTCAGTCGCCCCCGCCGCCGCCACCGCAGCCGCCCCCACCGCTGTCGGAGCTGCCGCCGCCGCTGTCGGAACCGCTGCTCCCGCCGTCCGAACCGCTGCTGCCGCTCCCGCAGCTGCTGCTGGAGCAACTGCCGCACCCACCGCCGCACGACGCGCCGCCGGGCGACCCCGCCCCCCGCGACTTCCGCCGCAACGTCGACGCCGCCTGCGCCGAGAGGCCGAGTTCCTGCCACACGTACCGCCGCCCGACCCGGCCGAGCAGCCCGTGGTGGACCACCATCCCGAGCCGGTACGTCGGCACGGCGTTCATCCGCGCCCGCCGCACCACCTTCCGCCCCGCGCCGGTGAGCGGACGCGTCGCGGGCCTCAGCGCGAGCACCAGCACCAGTGCGCCCACCACCGCACCGGCGGCCACCCCGAACGACAGGTCCAGCGCGATCGCCAGCACCACCGCCGCGACCGCCGCGACCACGAGGAGCCCCCGCACCGCCCGCACCGCTTTCCGCCGGCCCGGCGGCACGACCAGACCGCCGTCGACCAGGTGCTGACGCAGGCCGTGCGCCTCGGGGCTGCCCGCTGTCGCCGTGATCACGTCACCCAGGCGACCCGGCAGCGACCTCAGCACCTGCGCCTGGAGCGGGCTCCAGTGCCGACCCGGCTGCGCGACGGCGCTGACCAGCCCTTCCCGCGAGATCCGCACGGCGCCCGACTCGGCCAGGGCCACCACCGCGACCTCGGCCGCCCGCCCCGGTCCGCCGACCAGGAACGCCTGCTCCTCCGGACCCAACTTGGCCGGTCCCACCCCGCTCGGCCCTGCCCACGACTGCCCCGGCTCAGGCGTCGAACCCGCCGAACCCGGCATCGGCGTCCACGAAGTCGCCACCGTCGTCTCCCTCCAACCACTGCGCGGCCAGCCATCCACCCGCGAACCACCCACCCGCCACCAGCCACCCGTTGCGGCGCCGCCAGCGCTGCGGTTCGACCACCACGGCCCGCCTGCGCCGGGGGAGTGGTCCCTGTGACGTCTCCCCTGGTGCGATCGGTTCCGCCCGTTCGCCGTCGAACACCGCCGTCTCCCGGACCGTCCGGGTCGGACGGTCCGACACGGACGGCGCGGCGGCGCGCGCGAGGCCGTACCGGGCGGTCACCTCGGCCGGGTCGACCGGGGCGAGGCCCGCCGTGGCCTCCTCGTGCGCCCGCGCGCCCCTCCTGGTCAGGACGGGCGGCGGACCCAACAACAACAGCACCGCGAGCGCGCCCGTGACGCACAGCGCCGTGACCGTCACCCACCCGCCCGGACCGGCGAGGACGGCCACCGGCACGAGCACCGCGAGCGGCACGACCGCCAGCACCGCCCGCGCCAGCCGCCGCCGCGGCGACACCAACAGCCCACCCGACACGAGCCGCTGCCCGAGGTGCCGGGCCGGACCGCTGGTCGCCGCGCCGACGACGAGGTCGTCCAGGTCCCGCGGCCGGTCGAGCCGGGACAGCACCACCGCCTGCAACGCGGTCGTGGGCTGCTCCTCGCCGGGCACCGCCGCGACCACCGACCCGGACACCCGCGCCCGGTTCTCGGCCACCAGCCCGGCGACGGCCACCTCGACCGCCCGCACCGGCCCGCCGCCGAGGTACCCGATCTCCTCGAACGTCAGGGGCCGGTCGGGCACGGCGCCGGCGACCCGCTTCAGCCGCAGGCCGACGACCACCGCGACGACGAGCGCCGGGCCGTACCACCACAGGAACGTCATGGCGCCACCCTAGGAGCCGTCAGCCCCCGCCACCCCCACCTCCACAACCTCCGCCGCCCCCACCCCCGCC